>JANNJE010000529.1:0-6388 GCA_031405735.1 Armatimonadota bacterium
TACTTTCAGGCCCGCTAGAATACAAACTGAAAGAGACTAACTGCTCAGAGATAGATGTAGTCAAAGAATGGATCAAAGTTAAAAGTTTTGCTGAACAGGGCGGGCCTGAAATAGTAAGATTTGCAGGAGAAATTACTAAGGTTGTCGAATGTTTTGCAAACGCTTGAGCATTGGGGGAATTCAATTCACTTAAGCGCGGAGGAAAAATGAGTAAGAAACTATCGAGAAGAGAAGCGATCGTAAGCCTTGGCGCTACAACAGCGGCTGCAGGACTCGTAGCGGTCAGCAGCAAGACCGAAGCAAGTGATTCCGTTCTTGGCAAAGATCAAAAGGCGAGGATGATTATTGTTAAGCCGCTATCTGGCAACAACCCAATCGTCGTTGCACCGCCTCAAGCTATTGCAGTCAATGGTTCTAGCCTACATGTTGATATTGAAAACTTTGGACCATCCGGCGGCAATTTCAGAATCAAGCTAGCACGTTTCGATGCAAATCTTCAATTTGTTTACAAGCCTTTAGATGGATTCTCGTCTGCGCCCATTTCTGACGATATTATAAGCCTTGATGCTGGAAAAGTCTGGAGCAAAAACTACAATTTCTCTAGCAGTAGTTCATTTTCAACATATTCGCTCCTAATCCTCGTGTACGAAATCTTTGACAAGAATGGAGATGGAATCTTTGAAACTGAGAACTATCGCATACACTCAACAACGCAAATTCGGTGGGGCGTTCCTAAGTAACTGGCAAAAAGCGAAGTCTATGCCGAGCTAATAACTTGCTTTCTTAAGCCAAGCCGCAGGGATTGGCTTAAGGCCGCATAGCACCATATTGAACTCTGCGCTCTTAAGAACGGTTGTCGCGATCTTGAGAGTGACCGTGCCGTGAGCAGTCTTCACTCGAACCAAATGCAGGTTCGGGGATTGGAGCCTGTTCTTTTTAGGTGCGCGAAATTTCCACTGGCCGGAATGCCGGTGGCGAATGTGCTTCGCGTTGTTTGCTCTTTTGCCGCTTACTTGACAGACTCTAGCCATGATTTTCACTTCCCAAGCCTAAAGCCGGGACACGGTTAGGAATGATACTCTGTTTTGCAGTCTGAGTTCAAGGGAGGGGGTTCGATTTTGGATTTTGGATTTTGGATTTTGGATTGTGGAGAGAGGAGGGTTCCCATTTTGGATTGTGTACTGGAAAGTGTTGAGTGCTGAGTGTTGAAGGCGGAGAGCGGAGAGCGGTGATTGCCGAGTACTGATAACTGAAAACCGACAACCGACAACCGATGACCAACAACCAAAGACCAATTTCCAACAGGAATCCAAACCATTTGCATCGAATCAAGGCGTATGTCTCAACCCAAATTGGACTTTTCAAGGCGAGCAGCCATCAAACTTGCAGCAGGTGCGACCGTTCTTCCGATGATCTCAATGCAAACTAACGCCGCAGAAAATGAGGAATTCCACACATTCGTCCCGCAAGAAAAGGAACTCGACCCCAAAACCGTGCAAAAGCTCTATGAGCGCGGAACTCCCTCGAAATGGACTGGCGACCAACTGAAATTCATCGGAATGCCGATAGGCGGTCTATGTTGCGGGCAGGTCTATCTCGGAGGCGATGGGCAGCTGTGGCATTGGGACATCTGCACAACCCCGACAGGATGGGACATGAGCGGACTATCCAGCGGAAAGCACTATGCCAACCCTATAGTGCCTCACTTTCCCATCGGACATGGCTTCACGATTCATATCAACGACGACGTTGAAATTGATTTGCCCAACGAAATTTGGAATTGCGAATTCGAAAACCAATTTCCAATCGGAATCATTCGGTATCAATCCAAGGATCTGCCAATTCGGATCACCCAAGAGGCGTTCTCTCCATTTATTCCGTTAGAGACAGAAGATTCTAGCTTGCCACTGATAGTACAGCACTTCGCGCTAACCAATGATTCGCAAAAAAGAGTTCGAGTTGGAATGCGCTGTTTGCTCCAAGACCCCATCGGGTCGCCACTGCGACTTGAAAAGAGAATTCTATCGCAATCCAAAGAGGTCCAGGAGCCAAACTTCACAGCCATACAGTTCCAATCGGTGGTAAAGCCTGAAACCGAAAAACCAACACTTAGACCTCAAATTGTGTTTGAAGACTTTTCCAAAACCAACTATGAAGGATGGAAGGTGACCGGAACCGCATTTGGAGTGGGGCCGATGTTGGCGAAAGAGCTTCCTGATCGGTACAAGTCAGCGAATCCTGTTGGCGCATCCTTTGTGAACAGTCATCAGTCACGCGCCGGCGAAGATTCAGTTAACGCAGACAAGCATATTGGAACTCTACTCAGTCGAGAATTCAAGATTGAGCGAAACTTCATCAATTTTTGGATCGGGGGCGGAAATCACCCTGGCAAAACTTGCTTAAACTTACTGATTGATGGCCAGGTGGCGTTATCGGAGACCGGACGCAATTCCTTACAACTCAGAAAGGCGAGCTTCAACGTCAAACGATTTGCAGGAAAGACAGCGCAAATTCAAATTCTGGACCAAGAAACTGGCGGATGGGGACATATTACGGTGGATCATATTCGATTTGAAGATGCACCTGACCTCGACGAGGTTCCAGCCGATCAGCACCAGAAATTTGGCTCAATGGCGATTGCCACGTTTGTCGGAGCCAAGTCGAAACTAAGTGAATCGACTTGGGATCATGGTTTGACAGCCGAACTAACTCAGGAGCTAGTTTTGAAACCAGGTGAAACAAAGACGATCTCATTTGTTGTCGCCTGGTTCTTTCCAAATTACGGAAGACCAACGGATTCCTTTGCAGAAATCGAGGGCATTTCGAAATTGAAAAAACACTACGCAAAGCGATTTGGTTCAGCACTCGAAGTACTTCGATATTTTGCAAAGCATGAAAAGAAGCTCTCCGAGTCAACTCGGCTTTGGGCAAAGAATTGGTACGACTCAACTCTCCCCCACTATTTCCTCGAACGCTCCATCATCCCTATCGATTGCCTTCAAACTGCCACTTCCCACCGCTTTGATTCGGGGAGATTCTATGGTTGGGAAGGGGTGTATTGCTGTCCGGGAACTTGCCAGCACGTTTGGAACTACGCGCAGGCTGCAGCTCGGTTGTTTCCAGAACTTGAAAGATCAGCCAGACAGCATGCAGACTATGGAATATCGTGGCAGCCCGATGGCACCATTTGGTACCGAGGTGAATCGGGACGGCACATGGCGCATGACGGACAGGCTGGCACTATTCTTCGCACGTATCGAGAACATTCGACGTCGAAGGATTCTAAATTCCTAACTACAAATTGGCCGAAGATAAAGAAATCAATTGAACGACTGATCGCAGACGACCCCAACAAGGACGGGCTTTGGGAAGGCGAGCAGTACAACACGTTGGACTCTTCGTGGTACGGCAAAATCAGCTGGATCAGCTCTCTTTACATAGCCGCCCTTCGATCCGGTGTCGAAGTGGCAAACGAAATGGGTGACGCAGAGTTTGCCAAAGAGCTTACAAGGATTACCGATAGCGGTGCAAAGCTCATTGTGAAAGAGACTTACAACGGCGAATACTTCGCGATGGTTCGAGATCCGGGACACCCACGTGCAGCTGGACATGGGCCCGGATGCCACATTGACCAGGTTTTCGGCGACAGCTTTCTTCACATGGTCGGATTGCCGCCGAATCTGCCGAAAAGCGAAGTCAAAAGCGGCCTAAAATCCATATGGAAATACAACTACACGCCCGATGCGGGCGGATATATGAAGGCGATGCAATCCGTAATCAAAGGAGGCAGATGGTACGCCATGCCGGGCGAGCCTGGATTGCTGATGACAACCTTCCCGAAGGGCGGAGCACGAGAGAGCAAAGGCGAGGGCAACCCGGATTGGATGGTCGGTTATTTCAATGAATGCATGAACGGATTTGAATACCAAGCCGCAGCCCACATGATCGCAGAAGGAATGGTGACTGAGGGGCTCGCGATCATTCACGCGCTTCATTCTCGCTATACGAACGGCACCAGAAACCCATACAACGAAGTGGAATGCAGCGACCATTATTCGCGGTCTATGGCATCATATGGAGCATTCCTGACGGCTTGTGGATTTGCCTACCATGGTCCAAAGGGCTATCTTCGGTTTGCCCCAAAACTTCCGGGTAACCACTTCAAGGCAGCATTCACAGGCGCCGAAAGTTGGGGCTCCTATGAGCATAACCTCGATTCGGATGGATGGAAAGCAGAGTTGGCTGTAGCATACGGAAGCCTTCGCATCAATCAATTAGACTTGTCCATTGCGTCGGCTTGCGCTTTGTCAAGTTGCAAACTTGGTTCCAGTAAAATCGGGGCCAAGCTATCAGGAACTACAATTCAGTTTGCAAAGCCACTGCAGGTTCGAGCCGGTCAAAAGCTCACCCTCGAGTTTGGGCTTGTTGTTTAGACGAAAGGCAAATGCCATACTCAATTCATGTCGGATAGGTTATGGGCACCATGGCGACTGAGCTACGTTGAGAAAGCTTCTGTTGGAGACACAACTGAAGGCTGCATTTTCGTAGATCTTCCAGCCGAATCAGACGACCGCAAGAACCTGATTCTGTTTCGAGGAGAAACCGCCTTTGTCATGCTAAACGCATACCCTTATACAAACGGGCACCTGATGGTTGCACCGTACAAGCACACGGCTTCTCTATCCGAACTTTCCGATCAAGAGCTTCTCGAAATCAACCAGCTTGTGACGAAATGCACCGAGTGGATAACCGCATGCTACATGCCTCATGGATTCAATATCGGCGTCAATCTAGGCAAAGCGGCAGGCGCAGGAATTCCCGATCATGTGCATTGGCATATTGTGCCAAGGTGGAACGGGGACACCAACTTCATGACTTCAATAGGCGATGTTAGGGTTTTGCCTCAGAGTTTGGATGAGAGTTGGGAACGGTTAAAGGCGGTACTGTAGATTCGTAATGCCTGCAAAACTCCAAAACATTGCTCCCGTGCTTCTTGTGAGAGATATGCAGGCTTCGCTTGCTTACTGGAAAGACAAAGTTGGATTCGATGTCAGCAGGCAGTATAACGAGCCCGTCAACTTCGCCATGCCTCAAAGAGATGGAGTGACAATTATGTTGGCGCAAGTGCCAAAAGCAAAAGACGTGCCCATTCCGAACTGGCGAGTCGTGGACAAGACCAACAACGCTTACATTTGGGTTGACGATGCCAAATCGCTTTACGAAGAGTTGATTCAGCGGGGCGCGACCATTGATTACACGCTTTATGACACGCCATGGGGCACTAGAGAGTTCGGAATCCAAGACCTCGATGATCGGGATATAACGTTTGGGCAGGTTCTTGGCTAATACTCTGAAACTGCAATTTTGTCTTTTGGAATAGAAGATGCTTTAAAAGCGCCCTCGCCGAGCGTATGAATTAGTGTGAAAAGCGTTAGCAAGTACATTTTTATTGGAATCGCCGTCTTCGCAGCAGTTTTGGGGGCATTGCAAGTCAATCGCTTCATCAACCAGCGAGGCGTAGCGCAAGACATTCAATCGGTTCTCGGCGCAACTCCGACGAGTTCAATTGCGTTTGAACAGGGATCAGCCCCGGCAGACTTTCGAGCTCCAGTGGCAAAGATCTCGCCCGCGGTAGTTAGCGTTGACCGCTTTGATCAGGTGACCGACTTCTTCGGCGAATCGAGAGGAGAGCAGCAAACTGGAACAGGTTCTGGCGTCATCATCAGCTCGGATGGCTATATTCTCACCAACAACCATGTAGTTTCAGGCGCGGCTAGAGTTCAAATAAGGTCAAAGGACGACCGAACTTTCAGCGCAAAGGTAATCGGCACCGATCCACGATCTGACCTTGCCGTACTTAAAGTGGAAGAGAAGAACTTAGCGGTAGCAACACTTGGCGACAGTTCGAAAGTCGAAGTCGGCGAATGGGTGATCGCAATAGGCAATCCGCTTGGATATTCAAACACTGTAAGTGTTGGCGTAGTTAGCAATCTGAACAAGAGCTTGCAAACTGGGAGAAACTCGCTTTTGGTGGACCTGATTCAGACGGATGCCGCCATTAATCAGGGGAATTCGGGCGGAGCACTAGCCAACGCAAAAGGCGAACTTGTCGGTATCAACAGCGCAATTGCGACGAACTCGGGCGGCAGCATCGGTCTCGGCTTCGCGATTCCAATAAACCGAGCAAAGCGTGTCGTCGCTGACATTATCAAACATGGAAAAGTCCAATACGGAACGCTTGGCGTAGAAGTTGTCGAACGGCCAGGCTTGCTCCAAATGGACTTTGCACGAAATCAGGTTCAAGAATACACTGGAGCTGTCCCTCCAAAGGATGGCCTAATCATTCGAGCCGTCGTGGAAGGCTCGGCAGGAGCAAAACTGGGCTTGA
>JANNJE010000530.1:0-2819 GCA_031405735.1 Armatimonadota bacterium
CAATCCTCTCAAAAGACTTTCAAGATGTATTGAAAGGCAATCCAAGCTTTGATGCGGCCTCTTCTGCGCAGCTTACCTACTCCCGAACGCTCTATAGCCTAGCACGTATTCATGCCTTCCGAATCCGTCGAGTTCTATTTAGCAGGATTTGGGAAAACAGAAAAGGCGAAAGTTAATGTTTATCGGCTTGACAAAAACAGGATACTCGCTGCCGAAAGCATGTCAGGAGCACTGTCGCCCATTACATCAACAACTTATCGAAACCGCACTCAGGAACCCAGTTCGCAGGGAGCGTTGGTCACCAAATTGGAGCCAGGCATTGAGTCCCGCGACTTTGAAGGCATTTTCAATGAAGCCATAAAATTGCCGAAATTGACTCAAGGCATCTACTTGGTTCAATGCAAGTTTGGCGATCTGGAAAGATCAACATGGCTCAGCGTTACTGATTTGGCTCTGGTCAGCAAAGAAGCTAAAGGCGATCTTCAGATTTTTGCAACGAATCTAAAGTCTGGAGCACCGTTACCTGATGTTTCAATTGGCTACGCGCTGAACGGCAAATTTCGACAGGTCGCTACAACCGATTCCAGCGGCGTCGCAAAATTTCATGTGGATGCAAAAGCAAAAGAATCTGGCGTACTCATGGGGCAATCTGGCGATTCCACCGCTTTTGTAAACATGCAAGTTTCCAAGCCTGCAACGACTGAGACCGTCGGGTTTATTTACACAGATCGTCCTATCTACCGCCCGGGGGATACCGTCAGTTTCAAGGGAATTTTCAGAGAGCTGGCTCAGAACAACTACCGTATGACATCAAAAACGACTACTCAAATCGAGATTCGAGATGCCGACGACACTTTGATTGACAAACGTAGCTTGCCGATCTCCAACAAAGGAGTTTTTTCTGGCACGGTTGACATTTTTAAGGAATCAAATCCCGGGGAGTTTCGAATTCGAGCGTTTGTCGGAGATGACGAGTTTTCGCATTCCTTCTCCGTAGCCGCATATCGAAAGCCTGAATTCACTATCAAGGTTGAACCAGCGACGAAGTATGTGCTTCGTGGCGATTCTGCCGAGGTCGTGGTTCAATGTGAATACTTCTTTGGAGGACCTGTTCAGAACGCTGAAGTTAGGGCGACGATATACAAGTCGCCGATCTGGTCTTACGGACCTTCTGCCGAAGAAGAAGAAGGATCGGAATACTACGAAGGCGGCGGTTACGGCGGCGAATACTTTACTGAAGTCGAGGCCAAGACAGACAGTTCAGGCCGTGCGATATTAAAGTTTCCAACCGTAATGCCAGAGGACAAGACCGCTGAACCTCGAAGCAACGATGAGAATTTCCAGGTCGCTGTTAGCGTCACGGATGGAAGCGGCAAGTACTTCGACGGCGAAGGCTCCGTTCGAGTGATTCGAAGCTTATCGGCTGCCCGAGTTCAGACGGACGCCTACGTTGTCAAAGCTGGCGATCCGTTTGATTTTTCGATTCAATCGTACAGTTCCATTGACGACATGCCAAAAGGCGGGCAGAAGGTTGAAGTCGAAGCTGGCTACAACATTTGGGAAGGCAAAAAATCCAATTTTAGAGCGTTTTCTAAGCAATCCGTCACGACTGATAAAGATGGCAAGTGCAGTTTTACTGTAACACCGCAAAGGGGCGGCAACCTTGAGATTCGATGCAAAGTAACAGACGAACACGGAAGAAAGTCCTTTGATTCGACCTACGTATGGGTTGATAAACTTGGCGACCTCTATGGCGAAAATTCTGGAAGCGAAGCGGAATGGAGCATCAAACTAGACAAGCGAAGCTACATGGCTGGAGACAGAGCCAAACTGGTCATCCAATCTGCCTCACCGGGAGACTCTGCGTGGGTAACCGTTGAGGCCGACAAGATCTATCACTCTGAAGTTGTAAAGCTCAAACCTAATGTAACGGTAATCGAGATACCAGTGGAGGCCGAGTATCTTCCTTCCGCCTACGTTCACGTGACTTTTGTGAAGGATAAGAAGCTGTTCTTCCGTGAACGCAGGTTGAAAGTAGATTTGGGCGCGAAAAAACTGGACGTAAAGATTCACAGTGAAAAGCCAACTTACAATCCTGGCGAAATGGCAACCTATTCGATCCAGACGAAAGACGAGAAGGGCAATCCTGTGCCTTCGGAAATCTCATTTGGGTTGGTGGACGAGTCCATTTACGCCATTCAGGAGGACCAAACTGACATTGAATCGGCGTTCTATCCGATTCGCTATAACGACGTAAGGACGGGTTATTCGTTTGAAGAAATTTATTTAGATGGCGGGGACAAGGCTCCGAAAAACATAGAAATTCGCAAGCGGTTCAAAGACACCGCTGAATGGCATCCTTCGATTCAGACGGACTCTCAAGGCCGAGCCCGATTGACTGTGAAGCTGCCAGACAACTTGACATCATGGAGGGCAACTGTCGTTGCGATTTCTGACGATACTTCCGTGGGTCAATCCACGATGAATGTGAAAGCCCGAAAAGAACTGATGGTTCGGCTGGAAGCTCCGGCATTCTTCGTTGAGACGGACAAGCAGAGGCTTGCCGCTCTTGTAACCAACGATTCCGGCAAAGACGCCGATGTGAATCTAGAAATCTCAGCTGTTTCGCTAAAGATGAATGGCGAATTGAAGCAGAAGAGACGGATTGCAAACGGGGCAACGGAAACGTTCGAATGGGAAGTCGAAGCCAATGTAACGGGTGAGGCCGTTGTAACCGCCAAAACTTGGATTGACGCGAACATCAACGACGGAGTCGAATTGCGAATCCCAGTCCAGCCTCATGGCAGGCTTTATGCCGA
>JANNJE010000531.1:0-5720 GCA_031405735.1 Armatimonadota bacterium
CTGGCACCCTTCCAGGGTGCGGAACATGGGCGATATTCGTACCTGATGTCTCTCAAGTTCGACCCAAGGCTACAATCTTTGATCCCTCCGGGATCATTTCTCAACAGATCTTTTTGGGATCACTTTTCAACAAAACCTGTAAGGAATCTTGAAATCTCAAATTAGACTTTTTGAGATTTTCTAAACTGGGTCATTGGAGGGACGCCAATGGCACTCATGTCCGGGACGGACATGCAACATTCGGATATGCCACATTCGTACATGCCACAAAAGCCTTACGCGGGTAACCTTCGTTCATGCTTCGCCCACCGTTGGAATCGCCCGGCGCTCAACTTCGCGCAATGTTTGCAAAGGAAGCTGTTCTCTTGCCAGGAGCATTTTCGCCACTTTCTGCGTTAGCTGCGGTGGATCAAGGAGCCAAGGCTGTTTATCTCAGTGGCGGAGCGATTACAAACAACTTGCTTGGCGTACCGGATATCGCCATGATCACCCTCGATGAAATGACCGGAGTCGCTGCAAGGGCTTGCCAAGTTGCCCAGGTTCCCATTATTTGCGATGCGGACACGGGATTTGGAGAACATTGGAACGTTGTCCGAACCGTTATCGAGATGGAGCGAGCAGGAGTTGCTGGAATTCACATAGAGGACCAAGTCAGCCCTAAACGGTGCGGCCTCCTTGATGGAATGGAAGTTATCTCCGTTGAACTAATGTGCTGCAAGTTGAGAGCCGCTGTAGATTCAAAACGGGACTCGTCATTTCTGATCATTGCCCGAACTGATGCACGAGGAGTTGAGGGATTTGATGCTGCCGTTTCAAGAGCCAAAGCGTATCTGGATGCTGGCGCAGATGCGATTTTCCCTGAAGGACTTGAATCTGTAGATGAATTCGCAAGATTTCGAGATGCCATTGCAGCGCCACTTTTGGCAAACATGACTGAGTTTGGAAAGACGCCTTTGATTCCGTTCGGGCAGTTTTCTGAAATGGGTTATCAGATGGTAATTTTTCCGGTAACTGCTCTCAGGGTCATGCTCAAGGCTGTCGAGGAGTTCTACGCAGATTTGCTCAGTTCCGGAACTCAGGCGGATTGGATGGATCGAATGAGAACCAGAGTTGAGCTTTATGAAACGCTTGGATACGGCGACTATTCGGCGAAAGAGCAAGAGTGGTCGAAATAAGAACTGATGCTGGAGCCGTGGGCTAGTACAGTAGCGAATCCATACTTTGATACCGATAATCAGGACTGGAATTTGCTAGTCGATTACCCCGCACAGCAGAGTGTCCTGGGTAAACTTTCAAATACGAGTCCTGAACCAGGATCGGCACGCGCCAGATCGAAAATTCATCATCGGACGCGGACAATGAGGTCCAGCACAACCATAAATAACCGAGAAAAACAATGAGCGCAACAACAATGCATCCAAACTACAGCCCTGGTCTCGAAGGTGTGATCGGTGGCGTTACAACCATTTCTGAAATTGTCAGCGAAACAAGCACACTAATCTATCGCGGATACGACGTACATGATCTAGCCAGCAGAGGCTCATTCGAGCAAACGGCGTACCTTTTGCTTTTCGGCAAATTGCCAAATCAAGCTGAGCTGACTTCGTTCATCAAAACCCTTTCCGATGAACGTGAGGTACCCGAACAAATTTACACAGCTCTAAAGCAGCTTCCACCCAACACGCACCCGATGGATATCGCAAAAGTTGGATTCGCTGCCTACGCTCCTTACGATCCCGACTATGCCGCAGTAGCGACTGACATGGAAGCGAATCGCAGAAAGGCCGTTCGCATTTTGGCGAAGGCTAGCACTATTGTTGGAAACGGGCACCGGATTCGAAAGGGCCAAGAGCCTTTGAAGCCGAATCCGAGCCACACTATTGCTCAAAACTTCCTTTATCTCATGTCCGGCGAAGCACCAAATGAGCGTACAGCGCACGTTTTGGATAGCTCCCTTACACTCTATGCCGAACATGGTTACAACGCTTCAACATTCGCCTGCCGAGTAACGGTTGCAACCCTGAGCGACATTTATAGCGGAATCGTAACGGGAATCGGAACGCTTCGAGGGACACTTCATGGCGGCGCAAACGAAGAAGCCATGAAGATGATCATGGAGATTGGTTCGCCCGATAAGGCGGAAGCTTGGATTCGCGATGCTCTTGCTACCAAGAAGAAGATCATGGGATTCGGCCACCGCGAATACAAGAAGCGAGACCCGCGCGCGATCTACCTTACAAAGGTCGGCAAAGAGCTTTGCATCGAGAAGGGCCAAACGGAATGGAGCGAGATTGCAGACATTCTGGAAAACGTAATGGAAACTGAAAAGGGGATTTATCCAAACGTGGACTTCCCGGCTGCATATGCTTACTATGTTCTTGGCATACCAATTGACCTCTACACGCCGATCTTTGTGATTGCCCGCGTGAGCGGCTGGTCAGCGCATGTGCTCGAGCAGCTGGCCAACAATCGCTTGATACGTCCTGCGTGCATCTACGAAGGGCCGGCACACGAAACCTGGGTGCCAATCGAAGAAAGGGTCTGAGATAGGAACAAGTCAAATAGGACATATAGGTCGAATAAGTCCTATATGTCCTATTTGACTATTTTGTCCTTTTTTTTGGAGCAAGCCGTCCTGATTAAACAAAGAAAAGCGCGCTGATTCTGACCGAAGTCAATTCCAACGCGCTCCCTTCTGCCAGCCGTTACAGTTACCGAAGTATCTGCCGTTCTGACAAAACTCAGTTCTTGTTGCAAGGTATCACGACCGAAGTCGTGCTACTGGTCCGCAACGCCTACTAAGTATCGGTACTCCGCGGGTCGAAAGAGGAAACCTCTCCCGACCCTGCTTTGGCTCGTTGACAAGTCAACCTGCCTCTGCATGCGGAAACCGCATTGTCTCTTGTTGCAACGAAAGCGAACCTTGACCGCTTTCGTGCTACTCTCGCCGGGACAAGATTCAAGAGAACCCTGCGAGGTCGCAAGAAACATTTGCTCTGTTGGCCGTCTTAACCGTGCCTTTCTCGATCCGAAGATCGTTTGCAAAACTCGTTTGCTCTGAGCGTGTGCTTTCACTGATTGGGACCGTGATCCCGCTCTCGCCGTTTCGATTACTCTCTTCGGTGGAGACTTTCGTCTCTCGTTGAGCACGTGAATACTGTATCCTATTGGAAACCGTTTGTGATGTACTTTTTTTGTGAGTTTTTCACCGTCGGCGGTGGAAAACTGTGGCAAAAGTCAATTGCAGATTCGCATCCTAATAGACAAAATGGTGGAAAACTTTTGAAAAAAAGTGATACTTTCTTTTGACAAGTATTTTTACGGCACTGCTATCGGGTCGTGAAAGTCCACGTTCGACCGATGTCCTCTCCGTTGGGAGAAACGGCAGCCACCGAAACACGATAAGTTGTCCGCACCTTTAACGGCTTAACAGGGATCAAAAAAACTGAATCAGTAAGCTGCGTGTCGTTTTCTGGAGAATTGATTGCAACATCAACGGGCAGTCCCGCTGGCATTTCTGAGTGAGAAGCTTCTTGGAACCTGATCGGTTTGGGGTCAGAAGTGGCTCGACTAAAAACAATTGGATAACCAGTTGGCGTCGAAAGAGCTTTGTGAATTCGTAGCGGATTGGGACGCTCGTTACCGTTCCAAGATAACGGAGCCCCTCTTTGCCCATCGTACGGATGAACAATTGTCTGTGGAGCACGAATGTCGCCGAACACAATGACAAGTCTTTCACCAAATTGCGAACCACCCGCCTCGACTTCGCCGCCTGCCAGAAACGCTTGACGGTGGTACGGCGCACCGATCAATAAATCTAGAGCTTCGTCCAGGTTAGCTCTCCCCGACTGGACGACTTCCATACTTCCACCCACATAGCCAAAGGCGTTCAATCTGTCGTCGGGAGTGACCCCTACAAAATTTGGGTTTCCTTCCCCTTGATAATGACCCGTCAGCCGGTTTTCGGATAGGTATTTGGCGTGCTGTCTCGCTGCTGCGCACATTGAACGATTTGCTGTCACTGGCTGCAATCCTAGCGCCGCTCTGAAATCGTTCACTTTCCTCAAAACGAGTTCTTGATCAGAACTCGTTTCAGGAATAGTAGTCTGAGCATTTGCTACAACACTCACCGTCCAATCTTTGCGAACGGTAATTTCGTCGGAAGACGTGGCACCCATTTCGATTTTGTGCTCGCCTAATCTTAGCTGCGAAGGTGGTTGGGCTTCAATTCTACGGGCGCTATCCACATATTTGGACGGAATCTCGATACCGTCCACTTTGCACCACACTTTAGTCACAATGGATCCTTTGTCGCCCCATACTTGCCATTGCAATAAAGGTCTGGAAATCATGAGCTGGCCTTTCGGACCAGCTGCCCGGCTCCAAAGACTGGCGTGCGCCATAGAAGTAGCCAACGACAGTCCAAGAATCAAATATCGGCAAATTCGCATTTCTAGTTCAAATCTTCCGCAAAATTATCAAAATCTGTAGACCGTAATGTGCGGGGTTTTTGCGATAATGTAGTTCAAGAGTGCAAATAACAACGCTTTGATACCAAAATCTCGTCTAAGTTCTTGAAATCGTGCAATTGATAGACGGAATTCATCCGAAAATATACTTGATGAGTTGAAAAAGATGAGCGGCCAAACAGGAACCTTAGGCAAATATCAGATCATCCGGGAGATAGCCCGGTCGAATGATATTGTCTACGAGGCCTACGATCCGATTATGAATCGGCGCGTTGCGCTCAAAGAGCTTGCCGTTTTATCTGGCTCAACAGATCAGCAAAAGGATGACCGCCGAACCCGGTTTTTGCGTGAGGCTAGGGCAGCCGGAACTCTCACACATCCGAACATCGTCACGATTTACGAATACGGCGAAGAGGCAGGCAGACACTATATTGCCATGGAGTTTCTTGATGGCCACACATTGAGAAACGAAATTGATACTCATGGTTTCCTTCCAACAGATCGAGCCATTGAGATTTCAATTGAGATTCTTGAAGCACTTGATTACGCTCATAGTCACGGCGTCATCCACCGAGATATCAAGCCCGACAATGTCCAGTTACTTCCAGATGGCCGAATCAAGATCACGGATTTTGGGATTGCCCGATTGACATTTGAGCCAAACCTTACGATAGACGGACAAGTTTTCGGAACTCCCAGCTATATGTCGCCAGAACAGGTGGTCGGCAAGGAAATTGATGCGCGAAGCGACCTGTTTTCCGTCGGCGTCTTGTTGTACGAAATGGTAGCGGGCAAAAAGCCATTTGGAGGCGATTCTGTTGTAAGCATCACTTACGCAATCATGAACACGAGCCCTGCTCAGCCTTCCCAGGCCAATTGGGCACTCTGGCAAGTGATTGAACGTGCCCTGGATAAATCTATCCAACTTCGCCACGCATCGGCCAAGGAAATGATTTCAACACTAGTTTCTGTCCAACGTGGTGCTCAGAGCGTTGTTCAAGACTCATCACCTGCATTCGGAATGCCGACCGCAATGCCGATGCCATCGACGGCACCACCGCCTAACAATCCGTACGTGGGCAACCCTTATCTGAATAACCCGTATGGTGCGCCGCCGCCCCAAATTCCAAATTCTGCGCCAGGAACTTATGCGTACAACCCGTTTGGAGCCGGACAATCACCGCCAATTGGCTACCCGCAAAATCCACAAATGCCTACCGGCAGCTATGTGCCGCCGCCAGTTTATTATCC
>JANNJE010000532.1:0-2741 GCA_031405735.1 Armatimonadota bacterium
CTTCAAGTTTGATTTTGCGACCGCGGAACCAGATTTCGACATTTGGCTACTGGTGCGAGGCAACTTGATGCCTGCCCGATTTGCAGCTTGCAAAACTAAGCCGGAACAATCTGTGGCAGATCGAGAAGCCGAACCAAGCCGATAGCGTGTGCCCAAGAGCCCCATAGCGTTGTTGACGATTTCGCCATTGCCAGCCCCATTGTCGCTGTAAGCATATTTTGTAGCAGGCTCGCTCGATCTGCGGCTATCTCGAGTTGATGGCCGATTTAAAGCAACTCGTGTAGAGCTTTTCTTACGATTATTTGAGGCCAAGTAATTGCTCGTCATCGGTTTGAGCATGTCGCCGCGTACCCAGCCTACTGTTCCTCGAGGAAACTTTAGCTTGTACCAGCCATTTTGCCGATCTAAAACGCCAACTTGAGTGCCCTTATCCACCGTTGTTATCTTGTCAGCGTTCGTGCTTGCGCCGCGACGTACCAAAACATCGTCCTTGACGATTACCGCATAGCGAGACCGAATTACGCTTGAAACAGCCAACACGGCACCCTTTGTGCCAGGAACGCGAACATATTGCCCAATCTTCAGCTTTGCTGAATTGATCGTTGGATTGATTGCCTTAAATTTGTTTAGTCCAATGCCAAACCGATGCGCGATGGTCCAGTCATTGTCGCCCTTCTTTACGCAGTATGCCGTTGTCGGGAATCCCCATTTGGACGCTGGTTTGTGGCTTGCTACTAGCTTTGCTAGGTTTGACGCTGATTCTGCAAATCCGACTGGCTTAGATACTGCGCCAGGAACTCGTAAAACCTGCCCAATCTGCAATCGCGTCCATTCGACGCCAGGATTCATGCGCCTCAACTCACTAGGATTGATGCCATATCGCGCAGCGATAGCCCAGTCATGGTCGCCATTTCGGACTTTGTAACTTCCAGGCCCCATAGCAACGGCCTTTTTAACTACAGATGCTTTAGGAATTGATAGCTTTTGTCCAAGCTTCAATTTGTGAACGTTTGAGATATTGTTCACTCGAACAATTTCTTTTGTTGAAACTTGAAACTTTTCGGCAATACCGCCTAAAGTGTCACCGTTTTCTATCACGTATGATCTGGTTTGAGCGAAACTCGTGCCGGAAACCACAACCGACATAAGCATCGCAATCGCAAATTTGCGCATCGTTCCTCCTAGTTGTCTTAGAGTAGAGAACCGCGTTCTCTACGGGCTCAATTTTGAAAATGCCCTGAACGGACCTGGTAAGGATACCACCTTTAGCATGTCCGAGTCAACCTCTCCGAAACAATTCTCGCTTCCCCGCGAATCTTGCTTCAACTATCTATACGTACACATGAGCGATATTGGTTCACTTTGTGATACTTGGGATTTGGGTACGATTTGCCCCACGAACCTCAATTGTGCAAGATTCAAGAACGGTACCCATGACGCTCAGCATTCTAATCGTGAATTGGAACACACGCGAACTGCTGCGCGATTGTCTTACATCTATATATCGGTCGAATTACCTGGAATCTTTCGAGGTCATTGTTACTGACAATGCTTCAACTGATGGCAGTGCCGAACTTGTTGCCTCTGAATTTCAACATGCAATCCTTATGCCACTTCGCCAAAACTTGGGATACGCTGCTGGAAACAACGCTGGTTTGGCAAAAGCCAGTGGAGAATTCCTTCTAACTTTGAACCCAGATACGGTACTTCCGCCCGAAGCACTATCGCTTGCGGTTGAAGCAATTCAAAAAGATGGAAACGCAGGATGCTTAGGTGCTCGGCTTATCGGATTCGACAGACAAACTCAGCCCTCAATCCGCGGATTTCCAACGATGGTCGGCATCTTTGGCGACCTAACTGGGCTCGCCAAGGCGTTTCCGAACTCGATTTTTGATACTTACCGGAAGACTGGTTTCAATTACGAAAGAGCGGGATTAGCCGAACAGCCGATGGGCACATTTTTGCTGTTTCGGCGATCAGCAATGGAGGCAGTTGGAACAGTCGGCCAAGCTTTTGACGAAAACTTCCCCATTTTCTTCAATGAGGTGGATCTGCTATACCGAATGAAAGAGGCTGGATGGCATTGTATTTATGAACCGAGCGTCGTAATCGAACACGTTGGCGGCGCCAGTACGAAACAAGTTCGAAAACCCATGATTTGGGAATCGCACAAGAGTTTGGTTCGCTATATGCGAAAGCATTGGCTCAAATGGTGGAACTTTCCCGTTTTTTGCGTGTTCACATTGATCGTATACATCGGCGCCCTGGTTCGCGCTAAAGGATTTCATGCCGGATTTCGACCTTAGCGTAACCATCTGCTCCTGGAACACAAAGGACGACCTTAGAGCGTGCTTGCAAAGCCTCTCCGATGCTCGAAACGAAGCTAATTTTGAGGTGATCGTAGTTGACAATAATTCTGAAGACGACTCCCCTATCATGGTTGCCGAGGAGTTCCCGTGGGTCGTTTTGATGGCGCAAAGCAAAAATCTCGGTTTCACGGGAGGTAACAATCTCGCGCTCGAATCGCGCAAAGGACGCCATGCCCTTTTGTTGAATTCGGATGCAAGTGTTCATCCAGGAGCCATTTCAACGATGCTTGAATTTGCAAAGCCGAGCGCCGGCTCGTTGTGCAGGCCGAGCTGCTTCAGGTGCTCGGCGACGCCATCCTGCGAGAGAACCACCGGACGCGACAGTACGAGTCGACCGCGCTGCGCCTCGCCGAGGAGTCGGCCGCGAAGGAC
>JANNJE010000533.1:0-1836 GCA_031405735.1 Armatimonadota bacterium
AACGAGAGTACCATCAGGAAATTACAAATTGAAAATGACGAATTTCGCCAGCAACTCGGTGTTCGTTGCCAAGGCGCCTAATTGCAGGTGGGTTCTGTTCGATGACGGTTACGTTGTGGCCCTTTGTGGCCAATTGCAAAGCTAACGAGGAACCCGTTCGTCCGCATCCAAAAATAACTACATTCATAGAGTTCAGGTTAAAATATACCCGTGATTGGCACTCCGGAATGGTCTCGAAACCGCTTGACTAACGAGTCAGATAGTAAGTCGGTTCATTGAGCAGCATCTTTGACAAGACTGGATTCAGAACTGTATCTGCATAAATCGCAAGAGGAACGGCAACAATCCCAAAAAAGAGGCAAAAACTCGCCGCATCAAAGCCAAAATATCGCAAAGCTAGCGTGAGAATGTGCGTTGTAGAAATCCGTGTTGCTACTGCCCATAGTGGAGCCGCAAGAAGCACCAAAGTCATCACTATGCCTGCAAGCCACAGAGGCAAGGTACTTCCGCCAAAAAACTCATTTGGAACGCCCAGTAGTGGCAACAACTCAAAAGCAGGCGTGGTGATGCCAACTACAAACACCAACAAAAAGGCTGAGAAGAGCGTGGCCAAAAAAGCAATTGTAAGGTCGAACATCGGCCCCAGACTAACAGGTGGTTTGCTTCTTTCATGTTGGGGTCCAAATCCCAAAAAAGCAAAACTTCCGACAAATGTCAGTGAAAGAAATCCAAGCTCGGTTGTTGCATAAACAATGATTCCTAGGACAAGTCCAAAAATTGGTGCCATCGGATTTCGTAGCAGCACCATGAGCGCGGGGAATTTCGTTCCAAGGTGGCTAAACACTGCGATTCCGAAGGAAATGAAGGAAATCAAGAGCAATGATCCCGGCACGGACGAGATTGCAATGGACGCCAAAGCTAGTATTTGAATGGACTCAGCGGGCTCCTGATGGAGCAGAAGGGCGAGCCAAGCATCATTGTCATAAAAAGCTTGGTTTGCCAGTTCGACTTCTTTGGACATTCCCAAATCTCGTAGTCTGTCAATCAGCGCAAACCTTGCCGTAACCAGTTTCCGTGGCGAAGCAGATGAAACCTGCCTGTCTGTCAGGCTAGACGACTCCACAAGATCTACGCCCTGTTGGCCAACAGAAATGGATCGTGAGTTATCGCGGAGCAATGCTCCATTCTTTAAGGCGTAGATTCGCATTTCCAAGTTGGCTTTTGTTGAAAAGTCAATATCTCTAATTGAATTTCGCCCGAAACGGTTAATGAGGCCCGAGGCTGCACTTGATCGTTGGAAGAACAAAAGCGCTGAATGCCAACTTTGCTCGACGCCTGTTTCAGCCACAAAATCGAGCTTGGCCTTGTCAAATCGGCTGCTCTGATAGTCATTCCAAGTGGCGCAATTTGCCGCTTTCATCCAATGCTCAAAGGCGGCTGAGTTGCGGCCCCGAACTTGCTCCAAGACAGCACAAAACTGGGGCCAAAAAGCGTTTTCAGGATCGTGGCGTCCAGCGTCGTCGGCAATTCGTATCAGCTCATCTTGCGTAGATTTGGGGAGATGCTCCCTTAACAAAAGGCGCTCGGCAGCGACATGAAGCCAAATAGACGATTCTATGAGATTTTTCGGTCGCGGGAGAATCTCATAAGTAGCCGGAAGCATTGGAGTCTTGCTTGCTGCTTTGCTTGGACCAAACCGAGCGAGTCCGTCTTCGCGTGCGGGGACAACTCGCCGATGAGCCAGGACGGACGGGCGTGGGACACGGTGGACCCGTGGGTGAGCGAGTTGTTCCCGGCGCCGGACGGCCCATACCAGCGCGCGGGCGTGATCCCGCG
>JANNJE010000534.1:0-1968 GCA_031405735.1 Armatimonadota bacterium
TACGGGAACGCCGAGGAGATCATCGCCGAGGCGATTGCCGGACGGCGTGATTGCCATCAAAGCGCACCTTCTGTCCCAGCAGGCAAGGGAATAAGGGAGCAAATAGTCTTCCCGATGTTGTGAAAAAGCGCGGTCAAGCCCGCGCACTCCCAAACTACCTTCTAGCAGAAACCAAAATCTTGCGCCATTTCTCAGCACCCAAATAGTCCGTCGAAACACCACCCTTGCTGCTGCTTGAATGCACAAAGTACCCGTTGCCCAAATACATACCTGTGTGGCCGATTTTGCCTCTTTTGTGGTCCCAAAAATAGAGCCGATCGCCCGCAATCAATTCTTCAAGCCGATAAATCGGTTGGCCGACCTTTGCTTGCTCCGAAGCTGTTCTCGGCAAATTGACTCCAATTTTTCCATTCAAAAACTTCACAAAGGCCGAGCAGTCAATCCCATTCCATGGATCGTTGCCGCCCCATTTGTATTGGGTCCCGATGTACCGGAGTCCCTCTATCGCAGCGGCGCCACGCGATGTAACTGATCCATGATCGCGCGTGGGTGCAGAAACGACTTGCGGAACCACCGGCCTCGAATTCGTGACTTCATAAGGCAATACCGCCACGGCGTCGCGCCTGACATAGCCAAACCAGCCGTTTTTCAGCAATACGCGAGTATAGGTTTTCGATTGAGATTCGTTAAGTACCAAGTACTCCCACTGCTTCAAACGGTAGTAGATTCGTGAGCGGGAGCTTGCGGAAGCGTAGATCACAGCTGACTTTACAGACTGCCCTAATTTGCCCAGAACGACCTTGCTAGCCGAAGCATCTTGTGCCAGCGACATCGCGCCCACCAAGGAAAATACAATTGCAATCAGAATTCGAATTCGCATGTCTGTTAGTCTATTTATCGGGACAAACTGAAAAAGCTAAAGGGGGCTGGCAACTTTCTGTAACGCTTCCAAGATCATTATTCCATCACATCCACCCAAAACCTTCTTGGTATATCGCTCTGGATGGGGCATCAATCCGAAAACGTTCCCTTTCTCGTTTAATACACCGGCAATGTTGTCCATTGATCCATTTGGGTTCGATGAATCGTCTGCAATACTCTCAGAATTGACGTATCGAAAGGCGATTTGGTTCAGTTCGCGAAGTTGGACACGGGTTTCCGGGTCGCAAATGTACCTCCCTTCGCCATGTGCAATCGGAAGTCGAATCGGTTTTTCAACGCCTCGCGTCCAAATGCTCTCCCGATTCTCGGCTTTGAGGAAAACATCTTTGCAAACAAATTTTTCAGAAGCATTTCTCATCAAGGCACCTGGCAACAAACCGGCTTCGCATAGGACTTGGAATCCATTGCAAACTCCAATGACCGGATTGCCTGAAGCAGCCAATTCACGGATGGACTTCATGATTGGGGCATGGGACGCCATTGCACCGCAGCGTAAATAGTCGCCATAAGAAAATCCGCCAGGGACAAACACGGCATCAAACCCGGATAATGAATTTGAATCGTGCCATACGTAGTCCGCTTCCACACCAATGTCATCTCGAAGCGAATGGAGCGCGTCCTGATCGCAATTGGAACCAGGGAACTGGATTACGGCGACTCTCACTGAGTTGCCCCTACTTCTGCAACGACCTCGTAACTGAAGTTCTCAATCACCGGATTGGCGAGTAATTCTTGGCACATTTCTCGAATTCTCTCATCAGTTGGGTTTTCGATTTGGAGTTCTATCAGCTTCCCTATTCGGCAGTCTTCAACTTCGTCAAAACCGAGTTTTTGAAGTGAGCCTTTGACGGTACGTCCTGCGGAGTCGAGTAGGGAAGGTTTCAAAGTTACATAGACTCGGACCAGGGCCATGGTCTATTTTGGCACACTTTGAATCTGGTTTCCTTTTGGGAGTGCGCGGGCTTGACCGCGCTTTGAACTTTGAGAGCGGCAAAAGCGCGGTCAAGCCCGCGCACTCCCAAAAAC
>JANNJE010000535.1:0-11311 GCA_031405735.1 Armatimonadota bacterium
CATACTTGCCGCTAACGGGGCTTCCTCCCAAAACTGTTTGCCTTTCTTCAGGGGACAACGGCCCCAATCGGCTGGCTGGAGGACGAATCAAGGTCTTCTCGACGATTGAGGGAATTCCCTTATCTTCAAGCACAGATACCAATGCTTCTCCCACTCCAAGGTTCAAAATAGCCTCGGCTGTATCGAAATCAGGGTTTGCCCTGAAGTTCTCCGCAGTCGCCCGAACGTCCTTTTGATCCTTCGGAGTAAATGCGCGAAGGGCG
The DNA here is from genome assembly GCA_031405735.1 of Armatimonadota bacterium. Classification (GTDB taxonomy): domain Bacteria; phylum Armatimonadota; class Fimbriimonadia; order Fimbriimonadales; family Fimbriimonadaceae; genus JANNJE01. The sequence goes on from JANNJE010000535.1 coordinate 264, forward strand.
TGCTGCACCCGATTTCCAAGCTGAGATAGAACAGATTCCGGAATGTCCATCGGATTCTGGCTGATGAAGAAGATCCCAATTCCCTTTGAACGAATGAGGCGAACCACTTGCTCGATCTTTTGGACAAGGGCTGTTGGTGCATCGGTGAATAAGAGGTGTGCTTCATCAAAGAAGAAAACCAATTTTGGCTTGTCGAGATCGCCCACTTCTGGCAGATCTTCAAAAAGTTCTGAAAGCAGCCAAAGCAGAAAAGTTGAATAAAGTCGTGGGTTTTGCATCAATTTGTCTGCAGCAAGGATATTCACAATTCCTTTGTCATCAAATGAAGTTCGCATGAGGTCTTTCAGGTCAAGCGCTGGCTCGCCAAAAAACTCTTCTGCACCCTGCTGTTCCAAAACGAGAAGAGCACGTTGGATTGCCCCGACCGTCGCGGGAGCGACATTACCGTAAAGTGTTGTAATTTCATCTGCATGTTCCGCAACATATTGAAGCATGGATCGGAGGTCTTTCAGGTCAAGCAGAAGCATTCCATTGTCGTCCGCAATCTTGAAAGCCAGATTCAAAACGCCTTCTTGAATGTCGTTCAGGTCAAGCAGACGTGAAAGAAGCAGAGGTCCCATTTCAGAAATGGTCGTTCGAATTCGGTGTCCTTGCTCTCCAAAGAGATCCCAAAAAACGGTCGGGAATCCCGCATACGTGTAAGGGTCGAGCCCGATTTGTTTTGCGCGTTCTTCGAGCTTCGGCTTTCCGCCGCCAGGTTGCGACATTCCAGCCAAATCGCCCTTGACGTCAGCCATAAATACGGGCACTCCGCGCGAGACGAAGCCTTCAGCTAGAACTTGAAGAGTCACAGTCTTACCAGTTCCGGTAGCTCCAGCGATGAGACCATGCCTATTCCCATATTTCGTCAAGAGTTCGACTGGAAGGGAGCCAAGTCCAAGAAAAATCCTTTCGGGGGCAATCAAATCCATTAGTAATCTAGGGTACCAGACCTATTTTGGAGAAGCATCCTTAAGGAGACTGAGGGTAAACCCAATTGATGTTTTCCTCAGTTGAGCTAGTCTCTGAAAATTCATGCACGACTATCCTCGTGGGTATTGATTCGTCACTTGCCATTCCCAAAGGGTTAGGATCCATCCGGTCCGAGCCAGGTTTCGTTGCTGCCGTCAACTTTCCATCATTTCTAGGCAAAATAGGCGCGACAGCAGAAGTGGTTTCACGAGGCAAAAGGGTTATTCTTTTTGGGATTGGCTCCAAAGGAACGACAAATTGGGCTGACGCAACTGCACCCGTCTTCAGAAGGCTTGCCCAATTGCGAATCGAAGCTGCCCTACTGGTTGCTTCTCGGGCAGATTACGAAGAGATCGGGTTGTGCCTTGGGTTGCTTCAATGGAATCCAATTCAATGGAAGGGCTCTGCAACAACAGAAAAACCATTGATGCCATTGGAGTTGAGATCTGCAGACGCGGATCGGCAAGCCTTCCTTAGAGGGCAAAATCTGGCCAAATCAATCAACTTGTCTCGAACGCTTTCGATGACACCGCCAAATGAAGCGACACCCGCATATATTGCTGATTTAGCGAAGGCCGTTGCCAAGGAAACCGGTATCACTTGCCGGGTGATCGAAGGCGATGAGCTACTGAAGGAAGGACTTACTGGGCTACATAACGTTGGAAAGGCCAGTGTAAACAAACCTTGCCTGATTCGATTGGCGTACCGCCCAAAGGGCAGCAAGAAGGCTCCTCTAGTGCTTATTGGAAAAACTTTAACGTACGATACTGGCGGCTTGTCATTGAAAATCAGCGGGGGCATGGTGGGAATGAAGCAAGACAAGGATGGCGGATGCGCCGTTCTCGGGGCGATGCATGCGATTGCAACTGTGATCAAGCCAGATCGCCCCGTAATCGCGTTGCTATGTGCGGCTGAGAACTCAGTTTCCGAAAATGCGTATCGGCCGGACGACGTGCTTAAGTTCAAAAATGGCGTAACAGTAGAAGTAACCAACACGGATGCTGAAGGAAGACTCGTACTTGCCGACGGCCTTTGTTGGGCTAGCGAGCACGAAGAACCCGCTGCGATTGTGGACATAGCGACCCTGACTGGTGGCGTGGTTACTGCCCTTGGAAAGGTCTACGCAGGTTTGTTTGCCAACAACGAAGAGCTGTTTGGCACAATTCTGAACGCAAGCCAAGCTACTGGTGATCGTGTGTGGCGTCTTCCATTGCATGATGAGTATCGCGAGATGATGAAATCCCCGATCGCCGATATCTTAAATTCGAATCCCAATCGGCAAGCGCATCCGATTCAAGGTGCGGCATTTCTATCGCACTTCGTAGCGGATGGCACACCTTGGGCGCATTTAGATATTGCTGGAGTTCACAATTTCGATAAAGATAGCGGTGCCAATGCTTCGGGACCAAATGGGTTTGGAGTAAGGTTGCTATCGCAATTAGCGGCAATACTGTAGGCAGTTCCTAGGAACTTTCCTCTAAGCCCGCGCACGCCTAAAATCAGTGCCAAACGACTTTTCCTCATCGGTTCTGCCGTAGCCAATCCAAAACATAGTCCAAGCAACGCAAGAAACCAGAATCACGAATCCCCTAAGCCAATCAGGAACCCTGGGATTGAAGCTAAAGAATCCTTCGATTGGGGCAGCAATGAACATCAGCACGGTGGCGGTGCAAAGCAGAACTATGGCATCCTTGCCATTTTCTTTGAGGGCTTGGCCGCGAGTTCTTCTGCCCGGCGCGATTAGAGCCAGAGCCATGACAAAGCCGGCTGAGCCAGCCACAATGATTCCAGAAAGTTCTGGGACGCCGTGAGGGAAAACGTGGATGAGCAAGTATCCAACCCTTCCAACCGGTTCAACTTCGTAGGCTAAAGCGCCCAGCAATGCGCCGTTGTCGTATAAGAGCTTTGCGGTCATCACTCCAAATGTGCTTGCAGCAAGTGCTCCCGTAATAATGGAAGCTCGCGGATTGTTGGACAAGTAAAACCCGGTCATCATTCCAGAACCGGAAAAATTTCTTTCCTCCATCTCGCCATCGCGCCAATGTTTCACCGTCTCTTGCCATTGAGCACTGACAAAATGGTCCCTTGATTCAGGAACAAATCGCAAAATCATGTTTGCAAAAATTGCCGAACCAAAGAACAAAGCGGCACTCAGCGCAACGGCTCCAAATCGCCTCCGAACTGTCTGGGCCGAAATGGCAATCGCAGACAAAATAGCTTGCCCAAACGGCCTGCTTTGGGTTCGATAAAGTGTGCCATAAGCTGAAGCGAGCAAATCGTTCAAGAATTGAGCCAGTTGAATATTCGAAGATTTGGTTCGAACTGCAGAAAGGTCGTTGGAAACCCGCTTGTAGAGTCGAAAAAATTCCCGTAGTTCCGTTGACGTCAGTTGAGTCGGAGAGGCATCGGCCTTGGCACAAAGAACGGTCAATCTTTGCCAATCGGGTTCTCGCTTTGTGACAAACTGCTGTTCGTTCATATCGAATTTTCCAAGAAGGAATACATTCTATCACGTCGAATTCGATAGTTAAGAGTGATAGAACGTCTGGGAAAAGTTGGATGCGGCTATTTTTTGTTGGATTATTAATTGTTGCGACCCATTTAGCAATTGCCGAAACGCTGATAACGGCTGCAAAGGTGCTTGGAATCACGGAAAAGGGCATCGTGCTTACGGTTGGAACTGAGCCGCTAGCGGTCGAAGATTCAGCGGCAACCAAACGGTGGATATCCAAGGCTCCTGCACAGCGAGAGAGCTTCAAGGTCGGCGATACAGTTCAGGTACGAATCAAAACCGACTCCGATCCGCCACTCCTTCGCGAAATTGCAGATTCTGCAACGTGGAAATGGCTCGAATTAGTTAGAAAGAGTGTGATGAAGGCAACAGTAGAGAGCCTGGATTCTAGGATGCTTCACGTCAAGTTTGCGGACGGATCAAGGTTTTCATACCGAATTACAGAAAAATCCGACATTAAACTATCTGGCAAAGCAAAGTCTGGAATGACCGATATTACTGCTGGCGCGACAGTTTACGTAAAAGGACGCCTTCTTCCAACCCTCGACACATGGGTGGACGAATTGACAGACGTCGCACCTGTGGCGAAGCCAGCATCAGGTGCGAATGCGACCAGCACCGCCGCCACAGCCAAGAATTCTAAGGCAGTAAAGCTTCCTGCAGCGGGCAAACTGGAGGCGAAAATCATTGCCGACATGCCAAATCTCAAGATGTTTGACATTTTGGTTGACGAAGCCCGTACCTATCATATATCGTGCAATCAAGAGACCAGATACTTTTTGAACAGCAAAGCCGCAGACCGAACGGCACTTGTGAAGAACGCAAAGTGCACGGTAACCTATAAACGGGACCAGTATGGAAGGCTGATCGCATCAAAAGTGGAAGTATTTACTGAGAATCAGCCGGACTGATGCGAACACGCCTTATCGAAATGTCGTCCATTATGTGTATCCATAGCTTGTAAAGTGCCGTTGGGCATTTTTGGCATGATTCTTGTAGGCATTTGTGTTTGTGCAGCGCATTGGTTTGAAACAAAAGGAAGGCGTCACTCTGAATTTGCAGAGTGACGAAAAGGCGATGGCATCTTCAATCGAACAGGAAGACGGCCTGCCAAGCTACCTAAATCGGCTAACAAAAGTTCCACTTTTGACCGCAGAAGAAGAAACTTCGATTACACTTGCAGTGCAAAGAGGCGATCCAAAGGCACGTCAAAGGTTAATTGAATCAAATATGCGATTGGTTATCAACATCGCAAAAACTTATCGAAGCCGAACGATTCCGCTCGAAGATTTGATTCAGGAAGGCGCGATTGGCCTTATGCACGCCGCAACGCGATTCGATCCGGGAAAGGGATTTAGATTTTCGACTTACGCGACTCATTGGATTCGGCAGGCGATAGGCCGTGCCATTGACTACAAGAGCAAAGCGATACGACTTCCTGCCCACGTTTCGCAATCTCTTAGGAGAATCGAGCGAGAGAGGCTAAGGATGTCCAGGGAAATGGGCATGGATCCAACTTCAGATCAGCTCGCGAATGCGCTCGGAATTAGTTCCAAAAAGCTTAGTGCACTCATTCAGTCGTCGCACGATCTGTTAAGTCTCGATATGTCAGTCGGTGACGGATATGGCACCACTTTGGGAGGATTGATTCGTGATGAGAGGGCAGACGACCCAGAAGAAAGCGTCGTGTCAAGCGAACTTGTCGCAGAACTCGCGGAAATAATTTGCGAATTGAACGAGCGAGAGCAAAAGGTCATGAGGCTCCGATTTCAAATGGATGGCACGCCATTTGGAATTGAAGAGCAAGAATTAGCGGACGAATTGAACATCTCTCGCGAGCGCGTTCGCCAAATCGAGATTCAAGCAATTAAGAAACTTCGGATGCTTGCTTCACGACGGCGAATGAAAGAATCGCCAGCGGATGAATTCTAAGTCAAGATTTCCCTTGTGAGATTCCATAAACTTGAATTTCATTCAGCCTTGCGGTCTTGCACGGCTTCATATTCCGAATTCTGATATATCGAAATCTCTGGGCAGGTGCTCGATATGGTACGACCGCTTGAGCTTCACTGTGCAAGTTCCCCCAAAGCACCGCTGTTAGAACAGAATCTTTTTCTCTACGCCAAACCGTCGCCTCTTCGGGCTTTTGGCCTGTACTGTAACCCAGAATTTCAAAATCGCGCCAAAAAGTCCGGGCCTCATAGCCGAGTCTAACTTCTCCGATGGCGCGGTCACGACCTAGGTCTATCTCAACCCAGGATCCAACCTCGCTAGGTAAATCTCGACCGGTCAAATAGTCACCATCAATTATCAGCTCTGGTCCAGAAATCTTTGCCGGAAAAGACATGGAAACAATCCGGTTGGTAGCGAGATTAGAAGTTTCTATCGGTGCATCGGTAGCATTGAACCGCACTTCAAAAACCGCCGGACTTGCGCCAGCTCTTGCAAAGAGGTCAAGAATTTGCCAAGCCTTTATGAAACTGACCATGTTCGAATTCGGCACTAGTTCCAACAAAATCGTGCAATTCGACCCATCACCAAATATCTTTCCAAATGGGTGTGACGTAGGCTTGCCATCCACTAGCTGTTTTGGCATGGCGAATTCCCCATTTGAGTTGGTCGCAATCACTGCGAACGGCTCTTCAGGCTTAGGTGTACGATCTTGCATTCGAAATGCGCTCAGTTTTGCATTCGCGATTGGCTTGCCCGTCATGTCAAGTGCTTTGAATATTGTAAGGATTGGGCTGCTTTGATAGTAGGTGCCTCTTTGAGCACCCCGCTTCCCGAGGTCTTGGTTCAATCCAAATGCGTCTGACATTGACATGAGCCCCGTTGGTTCTGCTAAACCAATGTTTAGCAATGGATGGTGAACCGGCTCTCGTGGCATAAAAAATGTTCGCGGAATTGCTCCCTCGAAGCGGGTTTCACCTCGGCCAGAAATCCCTCCAAATGGGTCAAATTGGCCCGGCCAGTAATTTTCAATTTTCGTCGAATCTGGAAATTGGGAAAGCAGAGTGCCGAGCTTAGCCACATTGCTATTCCAGTCCGGTTGGAGAGCAAATGACAAATCGGAAGACTTGCTTGCTTCTGAATCAAAACCGAAAACATAAAGCCTCTCAGTCACCCCTCCAGGTGCGAAGGAAAACCTCGATTGAGGAAACACGACCCGGTTGAAAAATTCGACCAAAGCTTGAGCGGTATCTATTGCGTTAGAGGTGCCGCGAGGCGACAATTCTCCCTTCCATTCTCTTGGAATCTGAATTGCAATTCCCAAGCCTGCAACAGGCAGTTCGAGGGCATTATTTGCTCGGTTCGCCTCCGATTGCAAGGCTTCAACTTCGAACGAGATTGAAGGTTGCAGCCCGCCGAGTTTTGGCTGTTGAAATGGCAGCGAAATGGTTGCTTCTTTGACTATGCCAGGAGCAATCGGTGAACTGACTTGAACCCAGCCTCCCCAAGAGCCTTCGTTTTTCCATCGGTATCGAAATCCCTCACATGGCAAACTGCCTCCGTTTCGAATTTCGGCTCGATGTTCGATCATGTCGCCCGGATTCGGCCAAGCTGCCTCGCCCGATGTTGCAGGAAGCTTCGGCCAAGGCGATCTCTTAATGCAAGACACGCTCAAATCAAAACTAGGAATCTGCGCGACGTTTTCCAGTTCTAGCTTTAGAACAGGACTAAATTGCGGAGACTGGGCACTGAAAAACTCACAAGCCGCTGAAAATTGAAGAGCGACTCCGCCGACCTCAAAGGGCGAATCATAAGTTTGCTGAATCGCTGTTTCAATGCCAGAAATCGAAAATCTCCCATCCTCAAGAACAGTCATTCTAGCTTGAGGAATGACCTTGGTTTCGCCAAGTCCGGATGCGCCCATCCCTTTCCATGGCTCAGGAGTTGTTCCGCCAGACCTCCACCGATAAGTGGCTGTACCTGCAGGAGCCTTGCCAGAATCAGCGTTCAAATTCCCAAAATTCACAACAAATGCTGGCCCCTCGTTCCACTCGACTAGGACTTCGGATGCCTTGTCTAATTTTGCTTGCGTCGGCGATGTGGGAGTAAGCAAAAGAGTAGCCGATCGAATCCGTTTGGTGACTCCTATTGACCGTCGAAGATCTCCGAATCGAATCAGAATAACACGCCCTGCGCCGCCCTTCAGAAACGCGATTCCGCCTTGAGAAGATTCAGGCTGGCTTGGGTCGAGAGTTGTGTCTTCGACTCCGAAATATCGGACTACCTGCCCTTTTAAGTCAGAGTTACGAGAGAGTTCAACCGTTTCTGGATTTTGCGGGAAGCTTGCGGCTGAAAGGAGCAGAGCGATCATTGGACAAAGTGTACCGGGCTGTTACTTGCAAAACCTCTCGATCGCCTCTGGCACACTTTTCCCTTCCACCATATCCGCCATTCGCTCGCCGATCCACGGTCCAAATTTGAACCCGTGCCCGCTGCAAGCACTCACATAGAATCCCTTGGCTCCAACTTGTCCCCATCGAAAATCTTCGTTGGGAGTAGAAGTGTACAAGCACGTTACAACTTCCACGACATCTGGGTTCTCGATTTGGAAACGTAGCTTTGCAAACTTGCGAATCATATCAATCAAAGCTTCATCTGCAACGGGTCGTGCTTCACCATTTCGCCAGGTCGTGGCCCTAAGGTGAACCCCAATCTTGACCGTATCCTCTCCTGGTGCATTTGGAAACCCGTAAAGTAAATCTGGGCCGTCCTCTATCCAAACTGGGCCGTTGTAGCGATGCTTTATGTACGCAACGGTTTGAACCTTTACTTCGACGTCTAAGTTTACAAAATCCCGAATCCAGGAGCCAGGGGCAACCACAACTCGGTCAAACTGACGTTCCAATTCTGCAATTGAAGGTGCGGCTTCTTGAACAAATGCAGCACCCAATTCGATTGCCTGAAACAAAGTGGCTCGAACTGCGTTTTCGGCGTGCACCCAGCCCCCATCGGTCGAATGAACGGCTATCTCACTTTCGGAAAGCCTAAAGTTTTCTACGTCATTTGGTTCCAGAACTCTGTGCTCAACACCGTTTTGCGCCAATGAATCGCTAAGCGAAACAACGTCGGCAGAATCTCGGTTCCCGAAATAGAGCAAACCCGAATGATGCACGATTGGCAATTCAGAACGAAGCTGAAGCTGATCCCACATCGGATATCCTTCTAGCATGATTTGCGTGTAGAACGGGTCAGGATACGCCTTGCGAATGATACGAGAACGGCCGTGCGAGCTGCCGTGAATATGGCCTAACGGATGTCGGTCGAATACGGTGACCGAATGTCCGCGCTTTGCCAGTGCCAAAGCGGTTGAAGAACCGTGTATTCCTGCGCCGATGACTGCAACTTTCATGAGGTAAGGCTACCTTTTGTGAATTGGATGAAATGGACAGATTGCATGGTAAGGGTGATTGCGAAAGGAACGCAGACTTTAGCCTGCAATCAACCCCTCAAACAAATCACATGAACCCGGTCGCTCCTTGCCCGAACCGGATCCAAACTATAGGAGTGGAACATCTGCACCTGGTCGAACCCGGCTTCATGCAACATTTCCCGAACATCTTCAAGCGGATACGCCCTCTGCCGATGAGTTTCGTGAAGTTCAACTCCATCTTTCCAGAACTTCATATCCACACGAATCAGCTTCGTTTCAGGGTCCCAATGCCCTGTCCAATCGTATCTCAGTTTTGCCTTTTGACTTAGTTTCTTTTGCGTAAACATGTCTTTCTCAAACGCATATTCAGTGTTCAAGTCGAAGATCCACGAGGCTCCTTCAGGAAGGTGCGCCGCAACACGATGAAATGCTTTTTGGAGATTTTCAGGCTCCAATATGTAGTTCAAACTGTCAAAGAATGAAAAGGCGGATTCATATCGCCGCCCCATATCAAAATCAGCGGCATCGGCAACTTCATAGCGAATGTTGAATTGGCCGAATTTAGCCTTTTCACGAGCTTGAGCGATCATCGCCTCGCTTAGGTCGAACCCCTCTAATTGAAAGCCCTCTTGGGTCAAAAGCTCAGCCACGGTTCCAGTTCCACAGCAGACGTCGAGAATCTGTTTGGGCTTAACTCCCTGATGGGAAAGGAGCAATAAATAGTAGCCGACCCACATCCGGTACGGGACGTTGTCCATCAGTTCGTCGTAAATGGGCGCGACCGGGCCAAATTCTTCTGTTCCGACGCGAGCTTCCATCAAATTGAATCTAACCCGATTTCCAATACATTTCTCTTGTCATCTCGCGAAGCTCAAAAGTCACTCTCACTTCATTTGATTCCAGCGAGTTTGAGAATAGTTCCTTCATTTTTCTAAACATGGCTTCGCCCATATGCTGCAACAGTTCGGGAGATCGCCCGGTCACCAGACTCAAAGTGACATGCGCAAACCCTTCCGGGGCACGCTCATCGGTTATCCAGTTTGTATGAAGAGAGTGATACGCCCTAACCGACTCAGGCTTGATCGTGTCGTGCCTGCAAAGTTCCGCCGACAATGCAACCAAGATATCGGGAATATCCATATTTTCTGTGAGATTCGCGCTGGTTCGAAGATGAATATGGGGCATGTAAGTGTTTGATACCCTGAATTTGGTTGTTGGTTGTTGGTTGTTGTTTGTTGGCGGTTGGCAGGTTGCTGGCAATTTGTCTGCGTGTTGTTTGCAAGTGGTCCGGAGTCCCCTCTTTGTTGTAAGGAACGAGCAAAGAGGAGGGGGTTGTCGAAGATCCCGCCGAACGAAGAGAGGGAAACAGAGTCGGGAGGGGTGGAGTTTCCGATGAATCTTTGTTTAATGCGAAACGAATTTCTGGGTTCAGAGTATAGAATTCTAAGTGTTCGTCAATTCCGAACCCTTGGACTAGCAAATGTCTTTTCTCGATGCCGACTCCTGGCCGTTTTGGATCGTCTACCATTGGCGAGTTTCGGTTCCTGCTTCTGTGATAGCAGGTGGATTCTGGCTTGCATACAACGATCAACATATCATTGGAATTGCTGTTCTCTTTTTGGGGCTATTAGCCACTCTTTGGGGGCTGTTATGGACCCTGGAACGGAACATTGATGACCAGTAAAACGAGTTCGGAGGTGGAAACTAGATCTGATGGAGCAGGCTTTTCAAGTTTGGAGTACTGATCGATAAATGTTCGCCGTCTTTGAACTTCTGTTCTACGCACTACAGGCTCTCGAGTGTTTGGGCTATCTATTTTGGATTGCAACACATTGGAGAGTTTCTTTGACGGTCCTATCGATGGCTGGCGGGATATATCTTGCATCCCATGACTACAGGATTGTGGGCCCAATCGTCATCATTGCTAGTTTCGCTCTGGCAATTTGGGGGCTGATTTGGACTCTGAACAATACGGTTGAGAATCTCTGGCTTTAACTCTCTGGCTCAGCTACTATCCGCCCCTGCTTCGCATCTCCCCAGTTCGTCCAAACACTTATGGACAAACTCGAAACAATTACTACAAGCGCAACTTTGTTGACCAATTCGAGCGGAGGCGGGCGGGCTCCGGGGCAGGGCGCGGGGCAG
>JANNJE010000536.1:0-3624 GCA_031405735.1 Armatimonadota bacterium
TCAAAGGCAAAGCGTAGTTGGCGTTTCGATTGACGAAGAGATGACTCAGATGCTCAAATTTCAGAAAAGTTACCAAGCAGCAGCCCGAGTCCTATCGGTTTTTGATCAAATGACCGAAGATTTAATAGCGATGGTCCGGTAATTTCGCGAGGATAATTCGATGAATCGAATCAGCACAAACTACCAATACAGTTCGTATTCGCAGAATATTGCGAATACGCAACAGCGGTATATGCAGGTGCAAAATCAGATTGGATCTGGCAAGCGCATTCAGAATCCGAGTGACGACCCTGTCGGGGTGGCTTCCTCAGTCACTATGCGCTCGCTAAAATCCGCTGCGGAACGGTATCAAAACAACTTAAAAGTAGGCGAAGGCGTTCTGAAATTCAGTGAAGAAGCACTATCCGAGTCCTCAACTTTGTTCCGACGTGCGTACCAATTGGCGGTCAGCGGCGCAAACGCTGCAACTGACCAAACCGGACGAGAGGGAATGGTACGCGAAATCACTGAAATGCAGAGGCGACTAGTTGCAGTAGCGAATTCACGGGGACCAAGCAACAATTATCTTTTTGCCGGCCAAATGGTGGACACTCAGCCGTTCACCCAAAACAGTACCGATATCACATTCAACGGTGATACAAACCCAATTATTGTCCAAACGAGCCCTTCTGAAACGATGCAGGTAAACGTAAATGCTGGTCAGATGTTTGTGGATGCATATGCGACTTTGGAATCCCTCAAGAACAATCTGCAAAGCGGCAACGCTGGCGCGATTTCTGGAATAGATATCGCCGCACTGCAAAACGTCATGCACCAACTGGACGTGGAACGCGGAGGGATCGGGGCAAAGCTCCAACAGGTCCAAACGCTTCAAACAGATTATCAGCGAAGAATTGACGAATTTTCAAAAAACATCTCCGAAGTGGAGGATGTAGATATGGCGTCGGCGATCACGGAGTATCACCTTGCCGAAACCGCTTACACAGCGGCTCTCAACGTTGCAAGCCAAGGATTCAGGCTCTCTCTCATGGACTTTATTCGTGGCTAACATGACAAAAACTATCGAAAACACAAGATTCGGCTCGATCGAATTTGACGACCAAGAAACATTGCACTTTACGGAAGGACTTGTTGGATTTCCGACTTTGACTGAATTTGTTCTCGTCGTTCATCGCGAAAACAGCCCATTCCAATGGCTTCAATCCGTGGATGAGCCAGGAATGGCTTTTCTAGTGACCGACCCAAACCGGTACATCGAAGATTACGACATTGAAATTGCTGATGCAGAGGCCGAAAACCTTGCGCTTACAGAAGATGGAAGCACGATGGTTATGGTTACAGCCTCAATTCCAAAGGGCGATCCTACAAAGCTAAACCTGAACCTTTCTGGGCCGATTGTTATCAATTTGGAAAATCGCTTAGGGAAGCAATTGATGGTCGAATCAGAAATCACGGGTGCTTTTGCCTTGGTAGAAACGGAAAAAGCTGCCTAATTTCGCATTCTTTAGAATTTCTTTCTTGGAATGTAGCTTAATTGACTTCGGAAACGACTAAAATAGTATTGTCCGCTTTGAAGATCGAGGCGGACACCTTTCGGTCAACCGAGCCAGGGAGGGCTTAGTTAATGCTTGTTTTAACGCGAAAAGTACATCAGAGCATCGTAATCGGCGATGACGTGGAGGTCGTTGTCCTAGAGGTGCGCGGCGAACAAGTCCGCCTTGGCATTCGCGCCCCGAAAGATGTTGCCGTCCACCGAAAGGAAATTTACGAGCAGATTCACGAAGAAAACGTCGAAGCGACAAAGGTGAATCCGGAGGATGTACCTTAATTTGGCTTGGGCGTCCCGCCCAAGTTCAGCCAGTGTTTAGGGTATGGGGTGTTGGATGAAAGGAACCTGTGGATTTTTGGTGACTAGATCGAGCGATCTCCATGCAAAACAGTTAGGAAAAGCACTCTGCACCGTACCCCACACCCAATACCCTACACCCTAAAATATGCCCCCCATTCTCACCGCCACAAGCCTTGGAAAGAAGTTCGAAGACCGATGGGTTTTGCGAAACCTCAACATCCAACTCTTGCAGGGCCAAAGCTTGATCGTCCTTGGCGCCAACGGCTCCGGGAAGTCAACCCTTCTCCGACTCCTTGCCGGCCTTCTGGCTCCCTCTACCGGAACTGTTGATCGCCCTAAGCCCGAAAACAATGCTATCGGCTATTTCGCCTTGGATATGCGGGTCTACGCCAGCCTCACGGTTCGAGAGCATTTGATTTTGGCAGGCGAGCTTCGCGATATTCCGCCCGAAGCCGATAAATGGATAGAAAGAATCGGGCTGCAACATGCCGCTGACAGGTATGCCGGGCAGCTTTCTACAGGGATGCGCTCACGCTTGAAACTGGCTCTCGCGGCGCAGTCTTCACCACCGTTACTGCTTCTCGATGAGCCGAGTGCAGGGCTTGACGAAGAAGGGCGAGAACTTGTTCTCAGCTTGGTTAAAGAGCAGCTAACGCATGGGGCGGTGGTTCTCGCAACAAACGATTCCCAAGAAATCGCAATGGGCACGCATGAATTGCGGATCGGGTGACTAGTGAAAATTTCCAAATCTCTCGCACGCCGAGCATCAACTACGATTCTATGAGAATTGATTTCGAACTTGAATCAGAGCGGCTTACTGATTACGGTCACGTTATTGGGGACTATGACCCGGAAACTGCACTTCAGTTGTTTCGTGAAGCGATTATTTTGGACCCTAACGCCTCGCGCCCCCTCTACTTTTATGGCAAGCTCGAAATGCAACGTGGCAACATTCCCATAGCCGTTAAATTTCTTCGGAAGAACTTTGCAATGGAGCCGCGCCATGCGCCTTCCCTTGAAATGCTGTTGAAGGCGACCGTCAGATACCACCAATTCAAGCGTGCACGAACTCTCATTGATCAACACGGCAAAATTCTCCATATTAGATATCAGCATGCAGGCCTGTACGTTGCGACCATGGTGCTATCAAGAAACCTCGGAGTCCCAAAGATTTCTCCTAAGGTTTTAAAATCTTGTTCCAAAATTCTCCTCGAATGCTGCTGCACTTTGTCAAAGGAAGTCAGGAAACAGGCGATAGAGAACGAGATACCGTTTAGAACTAAACGAAAGAAGTTAACTGTCAAGGAGGCTAAGAAATTACTGATACAATTAGTCTAGTCGTTGCCGTCACCTAGGCAAATACCTTGTGAACATAATAGGCAATGTTCACAACAGCACTAGCTCTGCTCGCAATCGGGCAGATTCACCCGACTCCTTACAAAAACGGATGCGTGGTTTCTGACTCTGGAATAGCCTCAAAAGTCGGCGCGGACATCCTCAAGGCTGGCGACGGGTGATCCCGACAGATTGTAGTTTAGTCTCTGGGTGGCACGACCAGGCATTCTTCGCTGAAATTTTCGTTCCGAGATCGAATATGAAAAGAATGTTTGACCGTGCTGAGCATTTTGAGAAATCACTGACAAACTCGTTCCTCGCCTGTCAGATTGTAAGATGATTTGTCAATATGGGTTGGGTTCGGTTCGCCAAGGGGTGTTCCTATGGAGCACTGCTGTAACTCTGATAAGTATTCGTCTCATGACGGCCACGATAATGCT
>JANNJE010000537.1:0-3647 GCA_031405735.1 Armatimonadota bacterium
GAAAGCAAGAATCCACCATTGCCGACTGCACCGCGCTCGACAATAGGGGCGAACTCACCGCCGAATGCTGGATAAAGCCAGACAGTTCCCATCCTGAACAAAACTTTCGATACTTGCTTTCAAAAAACTACGGTCCACAAGGTTGGGGACTCGTGATGAGCCGGGATTATCGAGTTCACGGAACGGGAACTTTACAAACTTCCCGACAAATCCCGCTGAACAAATGGACTCACATCGCTTACGTTTACTTCAACAAACGGGTCAAAATTTACATCAATGGAAAGCTCGCAGACACCCAACCTCTTGGCGAGCAACTCAGAAACAGCGACCTCCAGCTATGCGTGGGATGCAGCTCATTTTTTGGGGAACCCGGACACCAAACTACAAATTTCAGCGGCCTAATGGCGGAGGTTCGGGTTTGGGATAAGGCATATACCGAGAAACAGGTTCGATCTAGATTCCGCAAGCGATTGACAGGCAAAGAGAGGCACCTTATTGTCTATCTGCCTTTCGATGAAGGAAAGGGCGACATGGCAAGGAACAAAACTGGAAAAACTCCTCCGCTAAAGCTCGGCCGCAGTTTTCGAGCAGATCAATGGGACCCAACTTGGAGCAAAGAGTCGCCGCTCAAGCAGCGGTAGGAATAGACCACTTTTGATTGTACAACAGGGGCGGTCTGAAAGTAGATTGAGCTTTGTCGCCCTTCCTGGTCAAGATTGTTCTTTAACTGTCGAACCGTTGCTTTCTTTATCGCTCTTTTCGGCGGCAGACTATAGTTACCAAAAGAACGGCGATTCCGCTGGCGACGACTGCGAACGAAAAGTTCGAGTTTCGAGACATGGATTATTCCTTATGGCAGTATTTCTCCTCCCTCTCGGCGTTAGCCGTTTAGAAATCGCTGGGTCGCAACTGCCATGGAAATATGGTAGCAGGGGGTGCGTCACAGAATCGTCACAAGGTGGGGGAGGCTGGGGATGGCTGGGAGTTGTCAATAAGTTACCAAGCTTCACCCGAACAATTCCTAGCATTCCAAGCCACTCCCCGCTATTCCCAGCAATCCGCTAGTACTTCAAGATCCGCAAAGTCTCATCAACGATCTTATCAACAGTCGGCAAGACGTGCAGTTCTAGCGGTTTTGCCCAAGGCACTGGAGTGTCCTTTCTTGTGACTCGTACCGGAGGCGCGTCGAGGTAATCAAAGCCGAAGTCGCTGATTCGTGCAATGATCTCGCCTGCGAATCCGCAGGTCATCGGCGCTTCATTGACCACTACTATTCGATTTGTCTTTTTGAGCGAATTCAAAATGGTCTCTTCATCGAGCGGTACAAGGGAGCGAATGTCAATAACCTCGGCGCTATATCCTTGATCCTCTAACTTCTTAGCCGCATCGAGGCAATGGTATACATTTTGCCCGTAAGTGACAAGTGTAACGTCTTTCCCTTCACGCCTAATTTTCGCGGAGCCAAATGGAACAATGTAATCTTCCAGTGGTAATTCTTCAGCGATTTCTTTTAGCCGGTAAAGCTGCTTAATATCATAGAACAGCACCGGATTCGGGTCGCGCAAGGCGGCTTTCATTAGTCCTTTTGCATCGTACGGTGTGCTCGGAACAACAACTTTGATGCCAGGCGAATGGCAAAACCAAGCTTCATTCATTTGGCTGTGATACAAAGCCCCGCCGCCATAAGCTCCAGCAGGGCCGCGAATGACTACTTTCATAGCCACCTCGCCTGCAGTGCGGTAATGATACGTAGCCATGTTGTTTACTATCTGGTCAAATCCGCAAGAAATGAAGTCAATAAACTGCATTTCGACCATGACGGATTTGCCGTTAAGTGCCATTCCAACTGCAGCACCGACAATGCCAGCTTCTGAAATAGGTGCGTCAATCACCCTGTCTTTGCCGAATTTTGCCTGTAGGCCGTCGGTAACTCCAAAAGCTCCACCAAGAATTCCAATATCCTCTCCGATACAAATCAAGTTGGGGTCGAGTGCCATTTCTTCGGCAATTGCTTCTTTTATGGCCGTTAGGTAATCCTTCTTCAAGGTTTGCGGCTTCGTAGAAAGTGTGGTACTCATTTTATTTTGGATTGTGGCGGCAGATATTTTCGATTTTCGATTTTTGATTCTAGATTGCGGATTAGGCTGTCGGAGGTTTCAGATTTCAGGTTTTCGATTTTAGATTTCCGGACCTTTATTTTTGGAGCTGGATTGGAATGCCGACTTCCAGTAAAGTTGATGACCTCTCGTCGGACTCGTAGACCGCTAAAGACTCTTTAACAATAGCTTTGTTACCAGCCATGTTCAGGCGCATTGTCTTTATGGATGAAACTGTCATTCGCAGAATTGACTCGCCAATTTCAGAAACGGTTTGAATGGAACTTACACTAACTGCCTTAATCTCGACCAAAAGTTCTAACCAGTACAAGGATTCATCGGCTTCCTCAACGACGATTCCAAGCTTTGCCACCATTTCTGCTTCTGATCGCCCTCGACACGCTGCACGATAGTTTGCACCAACGCTTGTAGCCGAGCGGATCAGTTGCCGACAGATAATGTCTAGCTCTCGACTTCCCTTCAATTCTGATGTAAGCGCAATCACTTGCACAGCAAACGACTTCGTTAACGACTTGAACTCATTTTCTGTCATTGCTTACTCCAATAAAGAATGCTAAATCTGTCATTACTGCCAATCCGAAATCAAAAATCTAAAATCAAAAATCAACCTTCCCTAAAGACCCATTTCGATCCCTCTTCTGCACCTGGCAAAGAAGCAGCCAAAGCGGCATCCACACCCCGTTTCATGTACGCCACGACCTCTGGCGGAAAGTCATCATCACTCACGAGCCCAGCCCCCTTTCCTTCTGCAACAAACTTAGCAGCGTCATCTTTCGAAAGAATTCCCTCTTCCACCAAAATCCTCTTTGCAACTGCAATTGGATCACGGCTTCGGCCCTTTTCGACTTCTTCTAGGGGACGGTAGATGGCGGCCCGATCATCGTCGTGGTCGCCATGGCCGTAAGCTCGAAATGTCTTACATTCCACAATGCTCGGGCCGTTGCCTTTTCTTGACCAGTCAATTGCCCACATGACCTTGTCGTAAACGTCGAATACGTTTTGACCATCCGCGATAAGGCCCGGAATTCCGTATCCATCAGCGCGACGAGCAAAATCTTCTAGCGGATATTCAAGATCGGCGGGAGTACCGAATGCCCACTGGTTGTTTTCGATGATTGTGATCACCGGCAGTTTATGAACGGCAGCGAAGTTAACAGCTTCATGAAACACGCCTTGAGCCGTTGAGCCTTCACCGTTGTATGTCAATACCACTGTGTTTTTCTTGTCTAAACGATCTGCATAAACCACGCCTGCTGCGACTGGTATCGTTCCTGCGAGCATGGATGTGGAGTGAATAATTCGCTTTTCAAAGCTTCCGATGTGCGACCAGTTGTCTCTGGCTCTGCCTGGCGAATTCTCTTTGCACCAAACTTGTCCGCTTGTCGGCGAACGGATTTTTCGATGAACGGAAATTGATCCGCACCGGCACCGCGCCAAAATCGAGGTCGCGGCGGATGCCGTTGAGCAGATAACGCGCATAGCTTGCAGGAAGTTCGTCGGTGCGATTGCCAAAAATAACAAAGGTCGGTG
>JANNJE010000538.1:0-3516 GCA_031405735.1 Armatimonadota bacterium
CAACTGAAAGGAAAATTATTTAAGTGTTCATTCTGCTAAGCGTTTATAGGCGTTTTCGTATTTCTTTCCAGATCGGGCTGATGCCTCCTCAATCGTCATCGGACGGACCAAGATGATCCTATCCTTTTCATAAATCACTTCAACAGCGTCCGAAATGCCGAGGTGCTCTTTCATCGTCTTGTCAATCGTAAGTGCTTGGCTGTTCCCAGTTTTGATAAGTTTACGTGTCATAGTATCGTCCTAACGATATTATGACGTTTTTTGGACAGTCTCGTTATGGGGAGATTGCCGGGAAATTGGATTCGCCCTATTTTGGGTTTCGCAATGGGGTCCGATCTTCGATTTCCGTGCCGTGGAATCTTCGAGACTAGGGATTGAGTGCGAAGTGCGGAGATGCTTCTGTTTTGGATTTTGGAATGCGAATTTTAGATTACAGCCAACTGCTAACTGCTAACTGCAAACTGCTAGCCACTTGCCAACAACCAATAACGAATAACGAATAACGAATAACGAAGCCTAAGCTTCGCCAGCGTAAACAGAAATTCTGCGTTTGGCTTTGGGCCCTTCGAACTTAACTTGGCCAGCGATCATCGAAAAAATTGTATGATCCTTGCCAATTCCAACACCTACGCCAGGGTGGAACTGCGTTCCCCGTTGCCGTACAATGATGTGGCCAGCCTTGACGACTTCGCCGCCATATTTCTTAACGCCAAGTCGTTGCGAATTCGAATCTCGACCGTTGCGCGATGAACCTTGTCCCTTTTTATGTGCCATGGATGTTTAGCTCCCCGCCTCAATGCCGGTCACTTTCAAAAATGTTTGAGGCTGACGATGTCCCCATCGCTTTCGCTCGTTCTTCTTTGCTTTGTAGTTGAAAGCGTTGATTTTCTTAGCTTTGCCTTGCCTTAAGATTTCAGTTTGAACTTTGGCACCCTTGATAAACGGCGCGCCAACTTTTACCTTCTCACCATCGGCAATCATGAGAACTTCGCCAAGTTCGATCTTGGTTCCCGCCTCACCCTCTAATTTTTCGACGATGAGGGTTGCGCCCTTTTCAGCGCGGAACTGCTTGCCGCCGGTCTTTACAATCGCATACATAGAAAATCACCTGCGCCATGGGCGCGAAGAGCAATTATGGAAGGAATCGAGTGGGGAAGTCAAGTCGGGTACAAAGTGTCGAACAACTTGAAGTTTTCTGGACACATTGTTAAAATAGTGTAATGAAGTGCTTTTACTTTGCGATTCTCGTCGCAGTTTTGCTTGCTGGTTGTCAAAAAGTGAAACCAACGCTAGTTGGAACTTGGACAAATTCAGAAAGCGTACTTGGAATGCCATCAGTATCAGATTCAAAATTCTTGGAGGGGGGAAAGTATGTGGAGAAAACTGTCACAAGTGGAACTGGGGGAAAGATTATTATTGATTCTGCTGGAACTTGGAAGCTGATTGATAGTAGCCTTTATGTGGTTCTTTCAGAGTCAAAATGGCATGTTGATGGGATGAAGGACAAAGTAAAAGCCAAATCAATGAACAAGAAGCTCGAGGCTAAGAGCTACGAGTTAATGCAACACACAAACGATCTGTTTCCCGTTGAAATCAAGTGGGATAATGACGATCAAATCTCGTTCGATGTCAAGGGGACAATTCATACGTATGTTAGGAAGAAGTGATTCTTTCTCAATGTAATTGCTCAAAGGTTAGCCTTGATTGTTCCGAAATCGTTGCCCAGTAAGTTTCAAAGTCAGATTGCCAACTCAACTTAGGAGCTGCAAGACTTCGTACTTGGTCCGCAGACAACACAATCTGGAACATTGCCGCAGCCGCCCTGTTTCTCATCATTCCACAATCCGTCGCCAGGAGATTTTGTCATAGCCTCCTGTTGTCGGGAAGAATGGAGGAGGATTGTCGGCCATCCGAGCATCATAATAGTAGTCTTTTGCGTACCCGGTTGCGAGCGTGCTTCCAGAAAGGGTCCCGACCGGTCCACGAGCTTTCTGAATAATTCCGCCCACGACCTTTAGGTTGCCTGTTGGGGTCTTTGTGTTATAGTTCGAGACTCCAAAGCTGCCATCGGTTGTTGTTTGGCTGCCAGCTAGGATTACAGCATCAATCTCCATATTTGTTGGTGCCGATGGGCCGATAGTTACATTTCGGGCAATGAGTCCAAGCGTTCCGGGCAGCAAATTGCCAGGAGAGTTTGTTGCCTGGGCAGGATTGTAAGCAGATTGGTGAACGATTGGATTAGTGACGGTAATTGTCCTTCCTGCGTTGACATCCGTTGCGATCGTATAAGAATTTCGATGAAGCACCTCGGTACCGCCCGAAACCACATTGTTGGCGATCGTGCCTGAGAGAGCCGTAATATTGTCGGCACTGTACAGTACGCCCGAGCCCGCACTGCCTGCTACCGTTGTGGCACCGCCATTCACGCTTTTGTACATGACATTCGCAGCTTTATCAATAGTGAGTGTTGTTGTGTTCGCTCCCTG
The DNA here is from genome assembly GCA_031405735.1 of Armatimonadota bacterium. GTDB lineage: Bacteria > Armatimonadota > Fimbriimonadia > Fimbriimonadales > Fimbriimonadaceae > JANNJE01. The sequence goes on from JANNJE010000538.1 coordinate 2,487, forward strand.
AACAACTCGAAATTGCTGCCGTCCACCGCCGTCAACCAGCAACTGCACAGTTGAATTACCTTTAATGTAGATTCCTCCTCCAGGAGGCGTATAGACTCCGGTAACGGTCGGATAGGCTCCATTTGCACCCCAAGCTGCATCCTTTTGCACGTCAGACGAGTTGGGAAGCGGGATGTCGTCCACACCTAGTTCATAACCACGGCTGCCCGCTCGATAGATTTGCGAAAACTGAGCTTCGGTCGTTGGATTTGTAGGAGCGTAATTGATGAAGTTTCCCGATGAAGTTACCATTCCTTCAAAGATCGGGCCTGGGGACGCACCGTAGTTAATTTGAAACTCGCTTCCGTTATTGTTATTGCTGTGTGCAGGTCCTCGGATACGGTCGCCGCTAAAGAACCAGATTCGGCCACCTGACACTGAAGACGTTTCGCGATCCGTAAAATACGCATATTTGCCAAACGACGTCTGCCGGATGACTAACTTGATACTTTCGGTCCGCCCGTCGTTTGTTCCTTCTCCGATTAACACGTACTTTTTTAGAACCGCGCCAGAGTTGTTTGCATCCGGATACGCAGTCACCAAGTATTGGCCATCGGTTGACGATTGAACTCCGCCAATGGGTTGAAATGGAGTTGAATATGAAGGAGGCGAGGCCTGCTCTTTGAACCATCTGGTTGCTCTTTCAAGTCCGGATTCTGCAAGATTGAAGGCCTTTGTGTTTGCCCTGATTCGTCGGGTCGAACTAAGACCGTTTAAGGATAACGCCAGAATGGCAGAGCCGAATGTAAATACGAAGAGGAGGCTGACGAGAGTGGTGACGAGAACAGAACCATTGCGGGTTCCAGTTCTTTTTGCCCCCAAAGTTAGCTGGCTTAGCGAGTTGTGTATCATTGGTAGTTCCTTAGAAATATGGCCCGGTGGACCATGTTGCACTGTCGCTTCGATGTCGGGCCACCAAACTCAGTCCGAAGCGTCACGTCAATGCTGCTGGACGTTAGACTAACAAACGATACTGAAGTCACGTACCGGC
>JANNJE010000539.1:0-1241 GCA_031405735.1 Armatimonadota bacterium
ACTGCTACGCCATGCAGAAGCACGGGAGGAAGACCGAAAGAAGCCTCTCATCAAATGGCTTTATGTCTTGCTAGACCCATTCCAACGTGGACTCGACAAATTAGAGAATTGGTACTCAAGAGCGATTGCCTGGACTCTCAAACATCGCTTCCTCAACTTTACACGAGTGCTTGCTGTGCTCATTATTGGGTTCACCTTCTACTACTTCATTGGATCTGAAATGATGCCTCTAGCCGATACCGGACAGGCGGTTGGCTTTATGGAAATGGAGCCTGGAACTTCGTACAAGGGCACAGAAGATGCGGTCAAAAAGCTCGAAACGATCATAGCAAAACACCCCGAACTCGAAAAAGCGAGCATCGAAATTGGTGCTGAATCCATGTTTGAGACCTGGACGCCGTTTTACACGGGCTACCAAATGCCGCAGGTCAATGCCGCGGCCCTGATGCTGACTTTCAGCGACAAGGATTCTCGCGGCAAAACGATATTCCAGGTAATGGATGCAATCCACAAAGAAGCTTTGGAAACGATTCCCGGGCTTCGGCGAATCCAGATTAAGGAAATGGGATCGGATGTCATGGCGACTGCTGCTGCGCCGATCCACGTGAACATCTACGGCCCTGACCTATTCGAACTTGATCGCCTTGGGCGAGAAGTCGAAGCTGTTGCACACAAGATGCCAGAGATGTATCAGTCGTCTCGAACATGGTCAATGGGCCTGCCGGATTATCAGATCAAAGTTGATCCTCAGCGAGCACAGGAGGTCGGCCTATCACCAGAATCCATCTCACAGCAGGCTTACTATGCCCTCCGAGGTGGACTGACCAATGAGTTCTACCGTTTGCCAAATCTTCGTCAGAACACCATTTTAGTTCGATACGACAAAGAAGATCGTGAGACCCCAACCGATCTTGAAAATCTTTACATCACGACTGGAACTGGCGAGCAGATTCCAATCAAATCGGTAGCGGAAGTCGAGCGTCATGTTGCGCCAACTGCGATCGAGCACGACGGGCTGAAACGAGTAATGGGAGTTACCGGCTATTACCGAATCGGAGACCTTCCAAGCATGGATGTAGTTATGAATCTCGTTGCTAATGCGTATGGCGGCAACGAGAAACTTGGAATCAAACCAGTCAATTTCCCACCTGGCTACGGAATGGAAATGCGCGGCGACATGACCCAGATGATGGATAGCTTCCGAAGGCTGATGTCGGGATTCGGACTGGCCCTCGTGCTCA
>JANNJE010000540.1:0-6186 GCA_031405735.1 Armatimonadota bacterium
CGTTTTTCGAACCAAATTTGGCAGTTGGAGCTCGCTGCTTGTGCGCGTTTGGCCGACAGGATGGAGCCCAACCGCTCAATCAAGCTATATGGTTGGCCGAGTGAACCCAATCAACAATCATTTTTCGATTTTTGGATTTGACCCGAATGTAGTTGGATCGAATGAAGCGACCGATGGCGTTCCGCTCTTCGATGTTGATTTGTACAATGAGTCGGTACGCACGAACCTAGCATTTCCTTTTTCAGTTGCTATTGCGCCGTATGCTGCGAACTTGACAGGTGGAATACGCGACCTTTTTGTTCCCATGACCGTTGACAACTCAGCCGGAAAAATGATCACGAGCTTTGCGATCAGCGAGGTCGGAGTAAACGCTGGAAGGCCAGACATAAATCCAACTCGAGGAACGGGCCCTGCTCTTGGCGTAAATACCGGAGCAGTAGGCGGAAACTGGGACGACCCTGTGTATTCGCCGAGCAACGCGGCATACGAAATCAACACGTCGTTCAACAAGATTTGGCGAGAACAGCTGGTTACAGGCGGGCCGATCAACTACAATCTGTTGGGATCAGGAAGAGTTCACAGATTCATTGATCTGAGAGTTCACCGTATGACTGACGGCACAAACTCTCCGCTCAACCCTGACCCTGCAGTTGGGTTTTCGCGATCTCATATCGTTCCTGGTAGCGAGGAGATATTTGGGCCAGACCAGAACTCTGGGCCGAATTTTGGAATTCAAGTTCGATATTCTAGAGTTACAAAGAATCCAGGGCCGAATCAGTATCGAATTAACTATACGGATTTGGCGGAGCCGAGGGACCCTGGAACAGGCTTGATAGACTACAGTTTGATCGGGTTGCCGAATCCTCCCGCCCTGTACGATCCAACAAACTTTGTTTCCGCGATCATTCAGCCTCAATACCGGGCAGGCTATGTCCAACTTCAGTCTGATCCGAATGTTCCACTTGCACAAGGGAACATTGTGGTCAGGTACCGCTTCCAACTGAATAGGGTGGGGGATGTGTTTTCTGCGGATTACGATTCCCGCCAATTGATGAGTGTTCTGTTGACGATTAGGAACTACCCTCAAACGAATGTTCCGAATCCGCAACAAATTACTTTAGAGGGGAGCGCTACGATTCGCAATGTACTTCGCTAGGAATACCATGTTGAGAAATCGAACTTTACGCGGCCAAACGTTAATCATCGCTCTTGTTATCATGGGCATCTTGATGGTGCTCGGTTTGGTGTTCGTTGGCATTGTCAGTCGAAACATTCGCCAGGCTGGAGATGCTGGGCTTAGGGCTGTTGCAAGTGATCTCAGCGAAGCTGGGATTCGGTACGCGCAAGCGCAATTTGTGAATTCGAGGCTCGGTGCTGACTGGCGCGGCGAGCCAATTGAGCTTGCTCCAATCGGAACCGATACAACGACCGATCCCGACATGTATTTTCTTCGCCCTGGCACTGGGTTCGGCCTCAGAAGCGACACCGATGCTGTTCGAGACATTGGCGGCCCAGATGGATTAGGACCCTATACTCGTGTTCCTTTCGACAACGGGCGATCTGTCGTCCGCGTTAGATGGGCGCCTAGCGACCCAAACATTTTTGAAGCGAATAAAGTTGGCCAGCTTCGCGCTCCGGGAGCGGCAAGACACTACCTGATTATCGAAGCAATTGGTCGGCCAGGGAGGATCAACCCGAACGACCCGACTACTTTAGGTTCGGTAACCCCAATTCAATTTCGAAATTACGCGACCAGCAATGATTTCAGGACCGCTCTAGGAGCAATGTCTGAAGCTGACAAGAAGATTGTCAAAACTCGAAAGCTGATTGGTTTTGCGACAGTTGGACTCATTGACCAGGCACGGTTCATAATTAATCGAGACAAAGTTTCTCGCGCTGCAGATATCGGAATCCCTGATCCGCTCGGTGTGACTTTTGGGGGATTGCCAGTTCTGGTGAACCAGATATTCGGACGCTTTTCGCTAGTGCCTGATGGCGCAAACCCGCCGATCGTGCGTCCAAATGGCGGCGGAATTCGATCAAATGCTCCGGTCGTGATACACGGTACTGTTACTTCTTTTGTCAACACGGCTTTGGGCGACAACATTCAGATCGCTGACAATGTTAGCATGGACAACGGTGGGATCAATAATATCCTTGATCTTGAATATGTGGATCCACTTTCTGGTCTAAATTCACAAGCACTCATCCAGCCCGATAGCCGGTCGAATCCATTTAACACCTATGGCGGCCACATAAGAGATGGCGTTGAAGGCGCCGATCCGCAAGGTTGGGTTCGAAATGTGGGGACCATTGAGGGGCCGAGTATTACCGCCACAGACCCGCAAACCGGTGAGAATCGTTATCATTTGTTGACTCGGACGAGCGGTTCAATAGGACCTCGCGGAAACATCGGACGATTTGCGCACGGCCAAGGCCCATATGTAGATAATTCTCAAGATCGACAGAACGGTGCCGACGAAGATCAACGAGAAGGTCTGGGCTCCGAAGGATCATTGGTTCACGACTGGTTCAATCCTAACAATGGTCAGCGAAATTCAGGTTGGAAAGGCTCCTTCTACATACCTCGTGGTGCTTTTCTCCAGTTATTAAGCGATGGGTTCTCTATCACAAGGGACGGTGCGGCAACCGGAAATCAAAGAACTTGGCGTCGTCCCGACGGCTCCGATACCGGAAGCTCATATATCCGTTACCGGCTTGGCGTTGGCACCGATGGCCAAGTGCATATTGTCAACTCGTTTACTCCTGGCGTAAACATTAACCAGATTCTGAACCCTCCCGATTTTCAACTCGGAATGCCGTTCAATGGCGTTTTGATGTTCGAAGGCAATGTACGAGTTCGGGGAGTAATCCCAACGGATCGCCAACTTACCGTCGTTTCGATGGGCACGATTTACATCGAAGGAAGCATCACGAAGGGCGTGGTGCTCGGTGGAAGCCTGATCACTAGACCTAGTGCTTCGATGCTGATGCTCATGGCGAAGGACTATGTAGCGGTCAATACAACGATGTTCTTTGGGCCTACCAACGGTCAAAGCCTCGACCCTAACGGCGATGCTGTTCGGATGGCGGTTGGTGGAAACACGCTAGAATTGCAAACCGAAATGCTTCTGAATCCAGATACGCAAGGTGCGGGCAACGTTCCAAGCTTTTGGGTGCCGTTTAACAACAGTTATCGAGAATTTGTAAATGTCATTCGAGACATTGGGCCGCCAATGTCGAGCGATATACTGATAACGCATTCGATGGACAATGGCGCTGGTCAGTATGCAATGATCGGTCTTGACATCAATTACGGAATTGGAACATTGGTTAACCCAAGTTCTTACCTCTTTCCCTTGCTGGCGACTTCTCCGAATCCTCAGTCAAACTCGGTATTCAACATCCCGCCATATCTGACTGGATATACAACGCCGGGTTATACGATCCCGAATTTTGTGCCTATCTATGGATTGGGCCGAGAAAGCTGGCAGCGATATTCGAAGTTTGAAACCATGAGCTTCCCGCTTGTGTCAAGCACTTCCACTTACACTTATCCGTTGCTAGAAAACACGACAGGCGAGGGCCTTTACCGAAACGTGGTAGAGGATAGCAATACGTTTACTCTTCGGCATGAGCCGATCGGCACTGAGCCTGCGAACGATTACGTATTGCGACGAATGGCGATTACACCTCACGATGTTCGGATCGAAGCTTCTGTTTTCGCAGAACAAGGTTCGTTTGTTGTTATTCCCGGCCATTGGTTCAATAACAATCCGAATGATCGCCATGACGTTTTTGATGCCAACGTACTGCGATATCAGAATGCGCCGTTCAACCTGAGTCAGGCAGAAGCCGTTCGGCTTGCCCAGTTGGACCGAATTCGCGATTACGGCTCCGCACCCAAAACACCGTTTTACAGCGAGCCGCTTGATGTTCGAGTTCAAATCATGGGTTCTGTTTCAGAGAATATGCCGCTTCCTGCAAGCTATCAAGCCGAATGGCTGAAGAAGTGGGGATGGATTCCTCGAACTGTAGGCGGTTGGTATGGTTTTTCGGGCAGCTCTGCGACGCCTGTATTGATTCCGAAAACTCATGTTCCAGCTGGAACTGACATTTCGCTTGGCAATCCAAACGCTAGCCTGTATGTTCCGAATCTGATTACGATTTACGACCCGAATCTAGCGACGGGCAGGGTTGATGGATACATAGATTCCCCCGCGAACCCGTACGTTCGCTACGATTCCTTTGGAAGGCCGCTCGCCCCGATGCCGCGGCTTCCTGTCAGTCCGACTTTGGCTTACTTTGGAGAGGTTCTTAAGTGATGTTGCGCAAATTGTTATTCTCTGGGCTCCTCGCGACTCTGGCAATGCCAGCAGTCGCTTCGACGCTGAACTACGCATTTCGATCCGTGCCGATCCGGGCAGGAGTTGTGCTTGTTGCGAGCCAACAAACTGCTGGAGTTTTTGCCAACGATGCTCCTCACGTTTTTTACAATTTAGATTCGAATCGAAACATAAAGCCAGGTGGATGGACTTTCTATAATCCGGGCGCTCCTTCTCGAGTGACGCAGCAAATTCAAACTCGGTGGCAAGCTATTTCGGGCCCTGTGCTTCCAATTGGAGAAGTCATCTCGAAGCAAAGCGCTCCCTATTGGGAATTGAACTTGGCGCAAGCAGGCGAAGCCCAAATGAGCAATTACGATTTGCTTTTGGTTCCGGCTTACCGATACCTTTCCCTTAATTCAATGGAGCGCGAAAAGCTGCGCAGGTTTGTTGAGGGCGGTGGAACGCTCTGGGTGGACGTTGCATCAGGCAGCGGGCTTATCGTTGATGTTTTGAACGGATTTCCGCTTCCATTCAACGTCAGCAACACAAACATTGGGCTTTCCAACAGCTACGAATTCCTTCATCCGATTTTTAATCGCCCGAATACGATCACTACAGGTGATATCTACAACATGGAGTCTGAGCACCTACTTGGGCTTAGAAATGTTGACCTTGCTGCGCTAGGGCTTGGCGACTTGATCCAGCACCATTCAGCCACCGAATACGACTCGAATCTGTTTAGAGCCGTAGCTGAAGATGAGCTCGGTTCCAAGATTGGCGTCGCACAGATCGGCGAAGGCTACATGATCGTTACTTCACGGGGCTTAAGCCGAAGCATCAACCAAGTCGTTGATCCGGCTACAGGCAATTTTTCCGCGAACCAGGGCCCTTACGGGTTGAAGCCGAATTTTTCTAGAAGCGCAGACGCCGCCGCAAAGCTAGTCATGAACATGGTCTATCTTTCGGCAAGCTATAGCCAAATAGGAAGGGGTTCTCGCAAGACCAACTCAAGCATTCTCGATTTGGGTGCGCCAATGCTCAAAAGCTGGGATGCGAGGTTTGCCACCACTCCAGGTTCATTTAACTATATTCCGCCTGCGATTTACAAAGGTCGAACCTATGCGGTTAGCAATGGAGTTCTGTTCTGCCTAGACGCGAAACCGAGCACTGATTTAGACCAGGACGGCAATCCAGATGACGGTGTCCTTGATTTTGCATTCGGCGCAAATGTTGATCTAATTTGGCAACAAAACATCCTTGGGCCAACTTCTCCGCCAACGTGCGCTGAGGTTCCCGGAAGCGGATCGCCCGACCAAGTTTCTATCGTTGATTCCGGTGGCAGAATGGTTGTGTTTGATGCCATGACAGGGGCGAACCTGGCAACAATTAACCCTCCTGCGGCTGCAGAAGTAGAGCCTGGTCTGCCAGGACGTGGGCCGTATGCTCCAACCTACCACGATGGCTTATATTTGATTTCAGACCAGGTGAATACTGGACTTTCAAGCGTTGGCCGTGTTTGGATTGTGGATGGTGCGACGCTAGCACCTTTGACTTCCACAGGCCCATGGCTGTGCGGTGGTGCACCTTCGCCGATAATGGGTAAACCGACATCAAGTCCGACGGCAGGCTATATTCCCGTAAATGACGGTTCCGGCGCGTTAGATCGAGTCGTATACATCCCCACCCGTCCTGCAGCATTCGGAGGTCCGAATGCAAACGCCGCGGTTCACAGTTTATGGCTTGGGACGAAGGGCGAAAAGCCTTTTTCGTGGGTTCCAAATGCTGGAAACCTTATTGTTGTGACACGTGCAAGTTTGAACGCACTCCCGGTCTACTTGCCTACGGGGCCAAGCCCGGT
>JANNJE010000541.1:0-4747 GCA_031405735.1 Armatimonadota bacterium
CAGAGGGCAAAGGCCCGAAGGTTTCAAAAACTTGCCAGAAGCGTTGACCCGTGCGATGCGGATGTCGCTTTCCCTAAAATATTCTGGAGAGCGCAGAGTCGAGTTGCGGATGGGACCAGAACGAATCCGTAATTTCGAGACGATTTGGAAGGACGGAAGCAATCGCCGCATTGAATATGATGACCAGTCCTCGTTCAAGGGACAAATCATTGTCGAAAAAGGCAAGAAGCGATTTCAATTCTTCCCGGATAGAAATGAGATTCACGTTTCTGGTGGAAGCCGCGATGAAGCGTTGCATCGGCTGATGGAATCTGTCCGGATGGCAGTCCGCGAAAAATGGACAATTGCTGCTCATGACTCTGAGGCTATCGCTGGAATCAAAACGCAGAAGATTTCGATGACCAAGGCAAACGGACAAGTTGCACAAAATCTTTGGATTGATCCAAAAAGCGGCCTGATCTTAAAGCGGGAGCTGTTTGACTCTGTTGGAACGGTGCAGGGCTTTTACGAGTTCACAAAAGTCAATCTGAGGCCGTCAATCAGATCGCAAGATTTTGAGATTCGCGTGCCTGGCGCAAAGGTGTTAACACCTAGCGACCTTGCAATGAAATTGATGAACCAGCACGGTTTCTTGAAACTATTTTTGGCTTCAGGCGAGGGTAGAGAACTGGATAGTGCCCGAGTCATCGGTGACGGGCAAGCGTTGATTCTTCACTATTCGACACCAAGTGGAATACTATCGTTCATCCAATCCAAAGGACAGCCCAATAAACGATTGCTAGAAAGGGCCCGAAGAGACGGTGAAAGCATTTTTTCATGGGAACGCGGCAAAAATTCTTTCATCCTAATCGGGCATCAATCCGAAGCTGAGTTACGTGCGCTCAGTCTAAAGACCCAGGAGCGATGAATCGAACTCTGACGGTTGGCGTCTTAATAAGCAAGTGGCAGTAAAGTCTGCAACAAAACCCTCGGCAAAACCTAAGCCAAAGCACCGAAAACGGACGCTTTTGACCTGGTTGTTTTATGCCGGTCTTATTGGACTCCTCCTCGTTGTCGTGGGATGGGGTGCGTTTAGCATCGTCATGGCTCCGCACTACGCGTGGGCTGAAAAAGAGATTTTCAAGCTCGATTCCTATGGCATTACCTTTGCCAGCCAACCCACTACAATAGTGAGCGCAGACGGCAAAGTGCTATATCGCTCAATAGACAGATTCCAGGAGCCCGTTAAGTTTCCAGATATTCCTGAGATCGTAAAGGATGCAACCTTGGCTGTCGAAGACGAGAGATTCTACAAACACGACGGCGTAGATTATCGCTCCGCGCTTCGAGCTATCTTTTCCAATATCAAAGAAGGCGATTCAACTGGACAAGGTGCCAGCACCATCTCGATGCAAGTCGCCAAGGCCATCACTGGCAATGATAAGACGATGGATCGCAAACTCAAAAATGTAGCTCTCGCTATGAAGATGGAAGAGCACAAAACGAAAGACGAGATCCTCAAGCTCTATCTGAACAATTCATTCTATGGCGCGTTCGCTTATGGCATCGGTGCAGCAGCCAAAGTCTATTTCGGAAAGGAGCTAACTGAACTCACCATCGCCGAAGCAGCGCTATTGGCCAGGCTTGTTCAGAGGCCGAGCCAATACAACCCGTTTCGAAATCCAGAATTGGCAGTTGAAAAACGAAACATAGTTTTGCGAAAACTTCGAGAGTTGGAAAAGATCACCGAAGCCGAATTTCAAGAGGCGATTGTCGAACCATTGAGGTTAAAGAAGGACCCAATGAAAGCAGGGAATCGTCTGGTGGCTTCTCCCTATTTTGTGAATTATGTTCTGGACACGGTAAAGAGAACTCATCCGGAGATTGACCTCTCAAAGGGTGGAATTCGCATTGAGACCACCCTGAATTACGAAATGCAGGCGTTTGCAGAACAAGCCGTCAAGCGCGTGGTAAGCCAATACCGTCGTCGAGGGTTAACGACGGGTGCATTTGTCTGTATGGACTACAACGGGCAAATTCTTGCCATGGTTGGTGGTGTGGACTACAAAAAACGACAATACAATGTGATTTCACAAGGTAATCGGCAGCCGGGTTCGGCAATGAAGCCGTTCATTTATGCCGCTGCCTTATCTACTGGCGCACTTGGATTCAATGAACCCGTTTCAAATGAGCCCCATTACTTAAAATTAGGAGGCGGACGAACCAAGAAGTGGCCGACCGGTGGTGGAAAAGGGGGAATGGTAAGCATTCAACGAGCCATTGCCGGATCAATCAACGTTCCTGCCGCATGGGTGATGGATAAAGTCGGGCCAAATACGGCAGCAAACTATTGCCGAGACATATTTGGATTCGATTCTCCGCTTGATCCCGTTCCATCGCTCGTGTTGGGTTCATCGGCAGTTTCGCCGCTAGAAATGGCACAAGGTTATAGCGTGTTTATGCTGTTTGGGGACCGTGCGACACCTTATGGAATTACAAGAATTGTCGGAGCCGATGGTACGTCGCTTGCTGACTTTGCTCCAAAAGTAATTCAGAACATATTAGACCAGAGGGTCGCTGAGTACATGGACGATTGCCTGCGTAGTGTTGTAACGGGTGGTACGGCTCGAAGGGCCGCAGGCATTCCGAATGCTCGCGGAAAGACAGGCACAACACAAGATAACCGGGATGCATGGTTTTGCGGCTATACAAACAACCTCATCGGCATTGGATGGGTGGCAAACGAACAATTCCAAAATGGAAAGCCAAGTTATGAAGTAATGCCCGGAGTGTTCGGCGGCGAAGTTACAGTTCAAATTTGGACCGAGTTCATGCGGAACGCGCTCAAGAAGTACGACGATACGCCGACCCGAACAAAGAAGCGAATGAAGGCGTTGCCAACATTAGAAGCAGAATCGGAAAAACTAGAACCTGATCCTGCTGCATCTGAACCAAACGTAGCTCCAGAATTGCCAGACAACGGATATCCTGACCAGGTTCCTCCTATAGATCCTTCCGGCAGGGCAACGGGAGGGAATGAAGGGCCTCAGCCAGACCCACCCCAGATTCCTGGAGAACCGATAAAGACTCCAACAATTCCAGAAGACAAGGAAAGAGTTACGGTCGAATTGTGCGCTGAAAGCGGACTTCGTGCCTCGCCCTATTGTCCTGAAACTGTTTCGAGAAGATTGCCAAAGTCTGGAATTCCGGCTAAATGTCGGCAACATGGGCCGTAGATCTGGTTGTTGGTTGTTGGTTATTGGTTATTGTGAATCCGAAAATTGTCAAATACTTTGGAATTCGTAATAGTTAATGTAGACCCTTCAGGGTCAAAATACGAACAACCAACAACTAGGAACCGACAACCAACAACCAACAACCAATAAGCAACAACCGATAACTGCCAACTGCCACCCTACGGCACGTACTGCTGCGTCGGTTTCTGAGCCTTGAAAACATAAAAGTCGTTCTTACGAATGAACCCCCAGGTCTTGGCTCCCGCATGACCATCGGCGAAAACGTAGATTCCCATATTTCCGTGGCCAGGGGTTGGCCTTCGCTCATTATTGGACGCACACGCAGCTGGCAATCGGTCTCCTGGCCCAGTGGTCGGAACCTTTCTTCCAGCTAGCTTCCATGCATCACAATCAATGAATCCGCTCCCCCAAATTCCGCCAACGAATTCATGAGGCAACCCGGTGGCCCATTGCTCAGCCCATCCGACCAAGTCGGCAGATCCTTCAATTTCGCTTTCACTTCTTCCGGTATACACCCACGTTCCAGGTCCAGTGTAGTACGTTAGGCCAGTATTCAGATCGTTAACCGGATTTGATTGAACGGTGACAATGCTGCCAATGTAAACATAGGATCGTAGCTTCCTCTTTGCGCTGTATGAGCCATCCCACCATGGAACAGTATTCGAAGGGACGCGGGCTTGGCGATCCATCGGGCATTGCCAGATATCTTCATTTTTGACGTATGGCATCAACTGCAGATCAGGAGGCATAAAAATTGTGTTGCCGCCATTGATTGGAGGAACGTTCGCTGCCCAGGCTGGATAGCGACCGTCGTAGTCGGTCACATACATCATTTGCCCAATGCCAATTTGCTTCAAATTAGAAAGGCACACGACTTTCTTTGCGGCTACTTTCGCTTGTGCAAAAACCGGGAATAGGATCGCTGCGAGTATCGCAATAATAGCGATTACCACCAGCAACTCAATAAGGGTAAATGCACGGCGAAGAAAATTCATTTCCACTATCATATCCCAAGAAGAGTGATATTCAAAACGAAAGACGAGCATAAAGACATCATTCTTGCCAGTTTGAATCCAAAATGACTACAACTATTGTATATATCAGGGGGGTCTGGTATAATCTCTGAGCCAAACGGTTGAAGCCGGGAGGCGGCTATGGGCGGCGCGAAATTCGCCGCAACTGTAGGAGAGATCCTGCACCGTGCAAGAAATGGCTTATTGGATGCAAATCGGGGGCGGAATAATCTGCTCAGGCAAGAGTGAACGCAAAGGACATCGCGGGCTGCTCGCCACATCAAATTCGGCTGAATGCTTGCCCCGTGTGATCCCGATTCGGGGTCTTTCGCGCCAAGACGAACTTGGTGTCTGCGAACCGTTCAATTGTGAGGTCTATATCAGTTGTCCATTTACACATACCTAATAAGCTGTAGTGCTTTTGCTGCAATCGCGGTTGGCCGCGACATTGTCCGTCCTTCGATCCTGAAAAGGATCTGGGCTTTCTTTGGTAACGAG
>JANNJE010000542.1:0-3540 GCA_031405735.1 Armatimonadota bacterium
AGACGGCATCTTCAAGACTTTGGACGGAGGCGCCACCTGGTTGCTGAAGTTTCCTATTTCTGTGAACGATGTTGTGTATCTCAATCCTACTACAGCTATCGCCATAGTGGGAACTACCGTCCAGCGTTCTACCGATGGTGGCGACACCTGGCTCCCTGCTGGTTCGCAGATTTCAACCGGAATAGATGACCTTGAACGGATCTCAGATTCCATTGTCGTTGGGGTTTCAGGGAAAGGAGACATTTGGCGAACTGCCGACGGGGGAATTACTTGGAATCTCCAATGGATCGGCGAAGGCGCCCTTCCAGCCAATTGGTCCGTTGATTTCTTTGATGCGCTTAATGGCAAAGTTGTCGGACAGTCAAACCTGATTTACACCACTTCAGATGGAGGTATTAACTGGAAGCGACTCAATCGCGGAGCATCTGTTTCTTGGGGGACTATCGCTGCGTTTTCAGATGACGATGTGCTGTTTGGAGGTGACGATGGGTATATCCAAACAACCTACGACGGAGGAGCTACGTTCGATCTGCATTTGCTGGATCCTCCGACATTTGGAAGATCAACGGCGATTTCGGCAATCGGCATTTCCGGTGCAGGCACTGCTGTTGCAGCTGGACATTGGGGTGGGCTTTTCCGGACCACAAACGGCGGCAAGTCTTGGACAAACATTTCCAACGCTATCAACGTTGACTACTATCCAAACGCTATCAAGTTCACGAGTTCCCTGAACGGTTGGATGGCGGGATTTGACTATTCGTTGGGGACCGACCTGAGCTTTCGAAGAACCAGGGATGGCGGCTTCACTTGGGAAATTGTGTACAGCGCTAACGTCCCTGGGCAGGATGTGGACGCCTATGGACAGTATGTTCACTTGGTCACAACTGGGCGACCCTACTGGCGATCAACTGACGGCGGTACAAACTTCACCATGCTAGGACTTCCGCTAAACGAGGGATCTTCTCCTTCAGTATCTCAGATGTCTTGGTGGGGTTCAAGCGGAAGGGGCTACGTTTCGGGCTGGCACGGATACCTGGCAAGAACTAGCGATCACGGATCTAATTGGGTTCAAGTCGGTCCTCAACGATACCAATTCACTTACCTAGACGTTTTGGCTACTGGACCTGACGAGGTTTGGGTTTGCGGGGCGACGCAAGGTGGCGGCAACGCCGAGATAAAGCGCTCGATCAACGGCGGAGCGACTTGGAAAACATGGTATCTTCCTGGCCAGTTCACTACGCCGGTTCGTATGACAGCCACGAAAAGGTACGTCTATGTGGCTGGATATCGTGGCGAGACCTGGAAGTTTGATCGGAGAAGCTTAATCGGCGGAATGCGATAGCAATGCTTGGACGGGATTCGTCCTGTTTGCAATAGCAATGAAAAGCCAGGATTCGTTCTGTCGCCCGAGAAAGTTGTAGTCGTTGGATAGTACGAATCCTGTCCAACGAAACCCCTTCAAACCTCACCCGTCCAAGAAATATAGGTTCTGGGAGGGATCATGATAACAACATCAATTCTAGCAATCAGTTTTGCTCACTTGGCGTTTATGCCTGCAAAAACCGAATGGATGGTTTTGCCGCCGATTGTTCACAAGAATTTGGCGATTTATCCGGTCGTTGACCGCTTAAACTCTAATGTCGGGGCGAACTACATCACTCTTGACGAAGGCTTGAAAGCTGGTTCGGTTCGAGTTACTGAATTGGGCGGAGGGACTCCTCTTGTTCGGCCCCGAAATGGCGTTCCTGCCGGAGGGCAAACTGCTAACGCTCAGCAAGGCGGCCAAGGCGGCGGAGCGCAAGTCAACAGCCTCGCTATTATCAATGAATCTGGAAAGATCCTTATTCTCATGGCTGGCGAAATGGTGATTGGCGGAAAACAAGACCGTATCTTGCAAAAGGACGGCTTAGTTCCATCTAGTAAGAATCCGCAAAGCCTTGAAGTGTTTTGTGTTGAGCACGGACGTTGGAGCGGAAACGCTTCTGGATTCACGCCAGCTCCCAATTCTGCTGGAAAACCTGCCTCGGCCGCAGGATATGGCGGTGGCGGAGCGGTCGCTGACCCAACGATTCGCGGTTCAGCTCAATCCGCTGGTTCCCAGAGCGAAGTTTGGGCAAAAGTGGAAGACAAGAACCGCAAATCAGGCGTTGCAACTGGGGCGACGACCTACCAAGGCACTCTAAATTCAGCTAAGAATCAAAAGGACAGCGGCGATTACTTAAAAGTTATGGAAGCCAAGTTTCCCAAAAGAGCTGCGGTTGGAGCGATCGTTTCGGTGAACGGCCACCTCATTTGGGCAGATTGCTTTGCCGATGACAGCATCTTTCAAAAATACGAAGGCAAGTTGATGCGGTCTTATGTGGTTGAAGCGATAACCGAGTATTTGCCTTCCACGGCATACGACCACCCTTCCGCTGGAAAGGCGAAAGAGTTCCTCTTTGACAATTCCGGTTCCTCGACTTTTGAAGGCAAGAGCGACGTTTACAAGTTGACTCGCATTGTGGGGAAGAACCACCTGATCCACGAACTTTCTGATGAAACGGGGAAAGGGAGTTTGGCGGTTCATTTCAACAAGATGTTGAAGAAGTAAAAGTGTGACTTAGGCCAAAAAGTCCCTTCCTCACATTTCTTGACTTGGAAATTTCGCGAAACCAATCCTCTCCCTTGATGGGAGAGGAAGTGCGAGGAACGAGCTCAGGTGAGGGTGTTTCAGTAGATTTCCCCATTCCTAAATCACCCTCATCCCAGTTCACCCATCAAGGGAGAAGGAAGGCGGGGACCGTTTTCAACCTGAATTCTTCAACAATCGTCTGGCAGGCAATGCTAACCTGCAGTCGCCAATGCGTCGTCCATTTCAGCAAGGATCGCTCGAGCCGATTTCAACGGATCAAGCGACGCATGGATCGGCCTACCTACAACCAGATAATCGGCCCCGAATCGAATAGCGTCACCCGGAGTCACGGCTCGTTTGTGATCGTCATTTTGTGATCCGCCGGGCCGAATTCCGGGGCTGACGATTATTGGGTCGGGGCCCAGTTCGCGTCGGAGAACCTGAATGGTTTCGCCGGAAGCGATAAGTCCATCGCAACCCGCTTCGATTGCCTTTTTGGCCCTTTGCAAGACGAAATCAATAAGAGGCGGCGCATTCGCGCCGTACAAATCTCGGAGGTCATCTTGATTCATGCTCGAAAGCAAAGTGACTTGCAGAATTTTTGGATGGGTTTTCGTTCCCCTGCCCGCAACTGCCGCTCTCGCCGTTGCGCTGCTTCCTTGAATCGTGAGAAACATGGCTCGGTCAGCGACTTCGTGGACGGCGGTTTCGATGGTTTCCTCGATGTCGTCCATTTTGAGATCGAGAAAAACGTCTTTTCCTTTGTTGCGAATCTCGTCAATCAGGTCCATTCCACCTTGCAGAAACAGTCGCCAACCAACCTTGTAAAAAAGAACTTCATCGCCAAGGGTTTCAACCAAGTTGAGTGCCATGGGCATTGTTGGGCAATCCAAAGCTACGATCAATCTTTCCCTTGCGCTGCGTTTTCC
>JANNJE010000543.1:0-1512 GCA_031405735.1 Armatimonadota bacterium
CCACAGCCAAAATCGCAAAAAAGCTCGTGTCGGTGGCCAACTGAATCAATGTCTCTGGTCGAAGGAAACTGTTGACCGTGTGATCTGTTCCTCGCACAGGTATCTGCGGCGCGGCAATTGAGATGATGACAAACAGAACGGCAATGACCAGTCCAAGGCCAAAAAGCTGAGATTGAAAGAGCCGCTTGATCATTAAGATTGGCGAAATCGTACCTTGTTCAAGGTTTGGCCTGAGAAACGGTGAATTGGCTGACAGATGCGAAGTCAAGATTTGATAATGTGTGAACCTTCAAGTCTGCAAAATAACGTATAACAACAAGCATGAATACGCCGTTTGATTGGCAAGAAGCAGTTGGGCATCGCGCTAGCTTCATAGAATCGAGACTTGCGCTTGGAACTCCGGTGCTTGCTGTCTCGATAGACGCAGGAATCGTACTTTTTACTTACAAAAGGCAAGCACGAAAGCTATTTGAAGTGTACGACCACCTTGCGATGGCAGGAATCGGGCAGCAATCCGACATCGAAATGATTCGAATGGCCGCACTAGATTTTGCCCACCACGAAGGATATCAACGAAGTGAACGCGATGTGACTATTCAGCGCGTTGTGAATGCTGTTGCACAACCGATAAAACGCGCCTTTGCCGATTTTTCTTCGGCGCCATTCGTTGCGCTATCTCTTTTTGCAGAGGTCTCCGATGCGCCCGGGACGGATAAGTTCGTGATGGTAGATTACGACGGTGACTATCATGCTCGAACTGGCTTTGCTTATTTGGCGGCCGGACAGGTTGCAGGCAACTTAATTGAAGAAAGGCTAGGCAAAGCTCATTTAGCTACGGCAGGCTACGATACTGCTATAGATGAGCTGGAGTCAATTTGGCGAGAGATTATTGCCATAGATCCCGGTGGGCGAGAGATCACCGAAGAATTCACGCAAGAAATCGCTGTCTTGGAAAGAACTTCTGAGCCAGTATCTCGATTCCGTTATGTATCAAGAAGCGAGTTTTAGTCCACTTCTACTTTAGATAAGGCTAACCGCAAGGCTTCAGCTGCATCTTCAGGAAGCATATCGTTAATAAACGCTCCAGCCCCTGCTTCGCTTCCTGCTAAGTATTTTAGTTTTTCAGATGTTCTATTTGGTGGGTAGAACTCTATATGAAAGCGGCTCCAAGTAGCATCGTATTGATGCATCACCATTATGTATGGAAGCGAGAAGTCGAACAAGTTGTCGTATGCTCTTGTAAGCCTTGAAAGAGCATTTGCCAAATCATCGAGATTTGATTCGTCAAAGTCACCAAGGCTCGAAAGCGGTCTTTTGGCAACTACATGTGCTTCAAAAGTGTACCGAGCGAAGAACGGAACCAACACAACAAACGAATCATTTTCAAAGAGAACTCGCTTGCCGTCAGATTCAATCATTTCGAAATCCAGCCAGTCTTCAGCCAGTATTCGTCCAGTCGAATCAAAGTGGTCTTTCTCCGATGTTAATTCTGTTTGCAATGTTAACGGAATG
>JANNJE010000544.1:0-2601 GCA_031405735.1 Armatimonadota bacterium
GCTGCTAAGCCGACTTTTTTGGTTACATGCATGATATACCTCTGACATCACGCCGAATCTGCAGATACGGCGTTCCTAGTTGCGAAGACGTGAACGTGAGTCGTTAGTTCACCATGTGCGTCGTCATTAGTTGAAGCTTACAGTCCTAAATGCAGGAAATTATGAGGAAGGTAGCACGATAACTCTTTATGAATTCCTATCAGCAAAGAAACGAGAAGTGCAAAATCTCACGCAAAGGCGCGAAGGGCGCAAAGATGTAGATTTGCGAGGCAAGAGAACCGACATGAAAGTTGCGATATTGGCGTCCTTACGCGCTTTGACGTGAAATCCAACTAGAACTTTGCGATCTTTGCGACTTTGCGGGACAAGAAATTGTTGCATTGGACAATGAAACTAAGGACTCGCAATCCCGAAATGCTCGCAATACCTTTCAAACAACTTATGGGCCGCAGGGTAACAAGAGTTCGGCGACATGAAGTGCGGAAATTCGAACGTGATGATCTTTTCTGCAACTTGCGCGGCAGTTTCCATCTTAAATCTCAAATTGCGCCATTCGGCAGGTGGAAACTTTATTGGCATATCTCGATCAAATGTCTCTAAATTCGACCAAATCGTAAGCCCGTGACGCTTGCCAATGTCTCCGATCCCGCGGATGAAGGTGGGAAGCTCTTGATAATAAATTTGCCCATCTTGAAAGGCGCAAATGTCGAAGGCACCCTTTGTGTCCGCGAACACTCGCTCCCAATGCTCAAAAGATTCGTCGAGCGTCAGGGCGCTCTCTCCCGCTTGCTTTGCACCTTGGGGATATGGAGAAATCAAGACAGGTACGTCCTTTAGCTCTTTGCAAAATCGCCCAATCGAATTGAAAAGCTCGATGATGTGCGCATCGTTTTTGCCGGTTTCATGAGTCAGATACCAGCCCTGGAAACTTTTGTGATGTGCATATCTCTCCACGGATTCTTCAAGAAACGGCTTATTCAGCTCGACTTCTTTCCACCAACTCCGCCGCCACCAATGGAAGCCAGAATCGTATGTTCCATAGAAGACTTTCAGGTTGTGCTCGTCGGCAAGTGAGAAGAACATTTCGCCAAGGTCATCGTAAACTGGCAATAAATCTGGAAGAGACTTCGCTTGAAATATGCACTTGTTCCGGTATCCGGCACGGATGATGATGACCGTGTCAATTCCGATACGGTTATAGAGCGTGAACTCTTTGCGCCAATCCGCCTCACCCCAGTTCTGGCTGGGGATGTCGTGGGTGATTTCGTCAAGGAATGTGCCGGTGATGATCATGGGGTATGGGGTCTGATAAGACTAATAGGTCTGATAGGGCATATAGGTCCTATATGTCCTATTAGTCCCTATTCTTACAGGTTGTGCCACTTCTAGGTAAAACTGGCAACATGATCGGAACTCTGCTCCTACTGACGATTCTCGCCCCCCAAACAGCCGCGCCAGACCTATCAGATACGTTGGCATGGAGATGCATCGGCCCGTTCCGAGGTGGCCGAACGGTTGGAGCATGCGGAGTGCCGCAGCAGCCGTACACCTTTTACATTGGAGTGAACAACGGCGGAGTTTGGAAGACCAACGACGCCGGGCGAACTTGGAAACCGATCTTTGACGATCAACCAACAGGCTCCATCGGCGATGTGATGGTTGCGCCAAGCAACCCGAACATCATTTACGTAGGTTCAGGCGAAGGTTTGCGCAGGCCAGACTTGAGCACTGGCGACGGCATGTACCGTTCGGACAACGCAGGCAAAACCTGGCGTCACATCGGCCTACGCGACGCAAAGCAGATAGGCGGAATCTGTGTTGATTCCATAGATCCAAATCGAGTTTTTGTGGCATCGGTCGGACATCCTTATGGTCCAAATCCAGAGCGAGGAGTCTTTCGCACGCTTGACGGCGGAAGAAGTTGGAAAAAAGTGCTTGGAGAAGGCGTGGATACAGGCGCGATTCAAGTTACCATTGACCCGAACAATCCCAGAGTGGTCTATGCAGATATGTGGGAATCAAGACAGGGGCCGTGGGAGAATGGGCAATGGTCTGGGCCGGGTTCCGGAATGTACAAATCTGTTGATGGCGGAGACAAATGGATTCGCTTAGAAGGCGGATTGCCGACCTTTGCTCAAGGGCTCGGCCGAATCGGATTTGCGATTGCCCCTTCCAACTCCAACGTGCTCTATGCCGCAGTGGATTCTGGCAATTTGAGCGGAATCTACCGTTCGAATGATGCAGGCAAAAGCTGGACGAGAGTGAATCAAGAACGGCGGCTGCTTTCCCGCGGCGACGATTTTGCTGAAGTCAAGGTGCATCCAAAGAACCCAGAAATCGTTTTTGTAGGCGACACGAGCTTTTACCGCTCTAACGATGGCGGCAAGAATTTTGTTTGCATCAAAGGTTCGCCTGGCGGAGATGATTATCACAGGGCTTGGATCAATCCAAACAACCCAGACATCATCCTTACAGCAGCCGACCAGGGCGCCGCAGTGACCCTTAACGGAGGCGAAACTTGGAGCAGTTGGTACAACCAGCCAACCGCTCAGATGTTCCATTGCGCGACAGACAATCAGATTCCATACAACATCTACGGCG
>JANNJE010000545.1:0-13435 GCA_031405735.1 Armatimonadota bacterium
TAAGGAAAACGGTTCTCTGAATGAAACTCGTAGCGCCAATGACCTAATCCAGCAGCAATCGCGATTTTAGCCTCAGATTCGTGTTCGAAAATCCTTGAAAACAAGCCGGGCAATTCGACCTCGCCGATGGATGCAAATCCAACTGAGGCAACTCTTTCGACAAACGAGTGTGCACTCCCATCCATCGCAGGAAGTTCTAGGGCGGACAGTTCAATTTCGGCATCAGTAACTTCGCAACCAGCTAATGCGCTCATGATGTGCTCAATCGTGGCAATTGAGCCAAGTTTTGTGCAACGACTGGTATCGGTCACGTCTTCGGGCGTGGCCTGCACACGTTCTGTGCCATGGCGAAACCAAATGCCACTATTTGAAGGATGAATATTTACAGTTACTGGCACTCCAGAATGAAGTCCAAATCCTTCAATTTGGACGAGATTTGAAACGGTTTTGCGCTCGAAAATCACAACTTGTTTCCGTCCTTATGCTTCTCCTCTAAATCCCGAAGCCGTTTCCAAATTTCTGGAAGCTTGTTTACGAGAGCGAAAACGCGAAGTCCTTCCTTTATAGGTATAGGTGGAGTGCCGAAATAGACGCCCGGTTCGCTAATGTCTCCCGAAACTCCGGTTCGCCCTCCCAAAACCACATTGTCTGCAATTGTAACGTTATCCTTGATTCCAGCATTGGCACCCGCGATAAACTGATTGCCGATCTTTGCGCTTCCTCCGATTCCTACCATGCCAGCTAGAATCGAATTCGAACCAATTTCAACGTTGTGGCCGACTTGTACCAAGTTGTCAATTTTCGTGCCGCTACCAATTACAGTATCTTCCAAAGCCCCACGATCAATACAAGAATTCGCTCCAATCTCTACGTTATCGCCAATCAATACGCCGCCAATCTGCGGAATTTTCACGTGATCCGTCCCATCCCACTCGAAGCCAAAGCCGTCCGCACCTATCACGGCTCCCGAATGGATGAGACAATTCTTTCCCAGTGTCACATTGACAACTAGAGTCGCATTTGGCAAGAGAGTTGTGCCTTCGCCAACGACGCAATCAGGGCCGACAAAGCAGCCGGGGTGAATCGTTACGTTCTCTCCAATTCGAGCATTAGAACTTATGATCACATTTGGGCCAATCTTTGCCGATGAAGCTACGTCTGCTTCTGGGTGTATGGAAGCGGATGGATGAATCCCAGTTTCAAGTTCCAGTACTGGTGCAAAAAGCCGCAAAATTCCAGCAAAACTAGCTCGTGGATTATCGACCAAAATTCCAGATCGCTCGCCTAGTACTGAATTTGCCGGCGCGACAATGGCACACACATCAACCGACAGTGCCTTTTCAAGAAAGCTCGAATTGGTTGCAAATGTGATGCCGTCTTCGGCGGCCACCCCAGCAGGTACAGGTCGCGAAATTAGAAGATTTGGGTTGCCCACAAGCGTGCCGCCGATGGTTTCGGCAAGCTCGTTTAGCGTCCACGTCTTGATTGATTTTGCCACTCGATAAACATCTCCGTTTCGTCCGGTGCTATTCCCCGCGTTTTAGCTAATTGTTTCGCATGGATTCCGAGCCAAATTTTCAGGTCAGCTTCAATTTCTTTGCGCTTGCTGATTATGGCTGGAGAATCTGGCTTTACACCGAACGGTGTCAATAGATTCTGCGAGCTTGCTTCGATTTCCACAACAGATTCTGAAAGGGCAGGTGACTGGACTAAATTTTGAGTAGCAAGTAAGACAAGAACATCTTTGTTTACGCCAGAAATCGCCGAAATCGCCTGCAAGCGAGCCTTCCGGTCTGCTTCGTCGAGCATTTCGACCACTTGAAGACCAAGTCCCAACCGACTCTGAGCAGCGGCTGAAGAAAGCTGACTGAAAACAACCTCTACCTTCTTCTGGTATTCAATGCTGAGATCGTATAGCTTTTTGTAAAGCGTCCTAACTTCACTGTTGCGGTTTTGGATGATTTTGGAAGTACCTTCCAACATTACGTCCTCAACGTTTGCCAATGGAAAACGAACCAACAAAGCAAGCCTGTTTACTGAAGGCCACCTCTGTGCGGCATATTCTTTGAGCAAAATGCTTATTTGATCCGTTGAAGACTCAAGACTTACACGCAAACTACTTTCGATTTCGCTATTTGACTTTAGGCGAAATCTTTCGACGTCGCGCAAAAAGCTCTCGAAAACTTGCTTTGAAAGCAATTCAAGCGCATCCGCCCTTTGCTTTTCGATTTCTGCTCGCGCATCTGCCAGCCTCTTTTCGACCCCTGAATCGCTCAACGAGATGCTCGGCTTCGCAGACATCTTGCTAGAAGCGCCGCCAAGTTGATTCCAAAAGGGAACAGAGACTGTTTCGAGAGCTAGTATTGAATCACTAGAAGCCGCAAGCGCACGATCAACATCAACGTACACCAGTTCTTTAGGCGCATCGCAAGCCCCACAAACCCAGGTCGCGATTATTACAAGACTACTTTTGGCTATCAAGCGACTTGAGAGCAGCATCTGAAATATCATTGACGCCATAGGGAGCAACTCCCGATTCAAAAACGATTGTAAAACCTTGAGCTTTTCCAATATCCTGGACTGCCTTCCTGGCCCGGTCCAAGCTATCTGCTTTTTGTTTATCTGCCCAATTCTGCATAAATTGTGTGAATTCTCGGAACCAGCGCTGAGCAATCTGCTCCATATTTTGTGACCGCTGGGCATATTCTTGCATCAGCGTGCGCTCTTCTGAAGTCAAATTCGGCTTGACGCTTAAAGCCTTAGCATTTTTGTCCGAAGCAATGATGTCAGCTTTCAACTTTTCCAATTCTGCAGTTTCAGCAACAGTTCGGGTGACTTTGATGCTCAGATCCCTAAAACTGATCGCTTGTTCGTTTGTGAGCACTCGATGCGAATCAATGAACTCCAAAACTCCTTCGCGTGCTTCTTTCATCGCTTTGAAGTCGCTTTGGTTCTTCTTGCCAAGGACGCTCTTTTCCACAACCGAAGCAATATCAACGACGCCGATCTTTACATCGGCGGTCTGAAATCCCGATCCAACAATCACCCCAAAAAGGGCTGCTGCCACGATCCATCCCATCAATCCATTTGTTTTGCGCATAAATCTTTTTCCTTTGTTAACTTTGTTGCTAATTCCTTATTAATTGGGTCACTTAGAAAGACGTCCCAATTAGAAAATGTGTGCGTGTTTGTCCATCTTCATTGAAACCAAAGTCAAGCCGAATGGGACCTAGTGGCGTTCGGAATGAAAAGCCAAGGCCGTATCCTAACTGAAATTGTGCCGTTCTCGACTGCACATACTCGTTCACCGTTCCATATCCATCCCACGCGCCTGCATAGTCAATGAACACAATTGCGTTGAACGCCTTCTGAACTGGATGGCGGTATTCGACTGTAAGTCCAAATTGGTTTCTGCCCCAGAATCGGTCTTCTGCGTAACCTCGAAGCGTATCCGATCCTCCGACAAAGAACTGCTCGAAGAACGGGACTTTGCCCATGATTGCGCCAATTTTTGCTCGAACAGCGAATGTTCGGCGAGGATCATCAAGTTTTCTGCCTCTCGGCGGCTGGCCCGGTGAGAAATAAGCTCTGTATTCAAACTGTGTTCGGAAAAACGTGTTTGGGCCCAAAATATCGGCACCTTCGATAAAACCATCGCCAGGTAGCCCAACTTCGCCGCCAATCGTTTTGATGTTGCTATATCCTGGCTCAAGTGAAAATCTGTACCACGACCCACGAGCTGGTTCCACATCTACGTCCCTTCGGTTGCTCGTAACACCAATGCTCAAGGTTCCAACGTCGCCATCTTGCTGAACAAATCCTTCCGTAGTTTTCGGATCCAGTTCAGACGTCTTGATTGATTCAAACTTGCCACCGATACTTCCAAAAAGCGTTTGCTGGATTCGCCTTCCAAGAGACAATGATGCTCCAGTTCTGCGCTCGTAAAAAGTATTGTTCGTAGGCGACTCCGATCCGCCACCGCCGCCGCCGCCAAAGAGGTTTCCTGCAAATCGGTAAACGAGTTTAGAATAGACAGATGCATTGAACGATGTGTCCTTATCATCTAAAAATGGATTGCCGTAGTCGAGATCGAGTGATAGTCCACCTTTGGAGCCTTGAACAAGGTCAATTCCGACAGATTGTCCCGAGCCTCTGAAATTCGAATCGCCATATCGTAGCAAACCAGCAATTGAACTTCGTGGGTCGAGTTGAATTCCAACGTTCAGCGTCCCAGTTTGCGTTTCTTTTACATCAGCGATTAGGTCAAGCTTCCCAATATCATCCCCGCTTGGGCGTTCAATACTGTCAATTTTTTCAAACCACTGCGTGGAATAGAGCCTGCGAAGGTCGCTCTCCCAATCTCCAACGTTAAACGCCTTTCCGGGTCGAGTGCGAATGATCTTATCGAGCACCGATTTCTTAGTTCGAGTGGCACCTTGGACGGTAACTGAATTAACGGTCAGCTCTACAATTTCTACGTTTACGGTCTCCGGTGATCCTTCCATCGGACCGAAGGCATTCACCTGAGCGAAGTATCGTTTATCGCTGTAAAGTTTTCGAATCGCGTCGTCAACAGCTTTCACAGACTTCAAGTTATATACAAATCCTGGAGCTATTGGAAACGACGGCGCAGTTTCCATCGCCTTAATGATATCGGCGGTCGGAATAACCGTGTTGCCAACGACTCGAATCTCCTTAATCTTCAGAAATTCAACTACCTCTACAACAACTTTCCAGCTTTGACTTCCAGTTTCAGTAGCTCGAACGTCAACAGCTTGAAAAAAGCCCATGTCTTCAATGGCTTTGCGATCTTGGTCAAGTTGAGCTTGAATATATGGCTGGCCAACCTTGGTTCGCATGACCGCCATAATGCCTTCCTTGTTGACGTTGACAACTCCCCGAATTTCAATTTCAGAAATTAGGCTGGCTGTTTGTGCGTGCAGCATCGCTGTGAGCGATAAAAGTAAGGTGATAAACCAAATCCGTATGGCCAAAGTAGACTCCTTCCACTCCATTGTCGTCGCGAGAACTTACGGCGGGAACCCTGAAGAGTTACTTAGTGTACGCCTTTTCGATCTCTGACTGCACCCGTTGCGTTATCCAAATCTCGCAACTTTGCTTGCATTGATTGCTTAGACTAATGGAGTGAAGTTTCGTTTCGCTCAGTTTTGGGAGTGCGCGCACTCTCTCAAATCAGAACCGAATTCCGTATTCAACCGATATTTTCCACGGACGATCCTGATCAGTCCCAATCGAGAAAATTAGATTTCGAATTTGATCAATCCTCGAACTTGGCCTCCAAGAAAGGCGAAAATCATATTGAATCTTTTCTTGAAGTGTTTCTGTCAATTGTCTTCGCCCCTGCAAAAGGATTCCGCTGCCTAGCGATTTCGCGAAAGTCAGAGTTGCGCCTTCAAATGCGTTGTATTCAAGGCTAAGGTATTCGAGGCCAAGCTCTTGGGCAAGCCGTGCAGTTACTGGGTCGAATATCGCAGGAAGTGCCACTCCTGCTAACGTTCCCGCTAGCTGACGGCCAGATTGTTGGCCAAAAAACTGGCCAGCCAACCCTTCAAACAACTCCCTTTGTCCAAGTAGATTCAATATCTGGACTTGATCTAAGTCCGGAGGATCACTTCGGGCAGTAATGAATTGCGATGACTCTTCAAGGATATTTCCCCGAATCGCCAGATACACATCGTATCTTTGAACCGTGCCTCCAAGGCGCACCGAACTCAGGCCAGTTCTTCCCTTGAGGTCAACATCCAGCCGGAGGTCACCTGGACCCGATGCGGAGCTACGGTAGGTGAAGCGAGCTTTACCGCCTTCCTCGATGGCGACTCTTGCATTTGGCAGCCGGATGTTGCCCGAATCTATCGTAAGTCCTGTGGTTACGATTGGTGCCGAAAGAGTTCCTTGAATCGAGCCTGCTCCATAGACGTTAAAGGAAGCCGTTGCTGCTCGAAATCGAGCAGGCTCCGTCTTTTGCGCCACCACATAAGTTATCGAAAACCTCGGATCAATTTGAGGAGCTGCAACTTCGGATACTGCAGGGAACTCGCTGGGCATGGTGGCTGACAGTTGCTCGAATGTTGCCGGAAGTATCGTTGAAATCGTCGGCTCCTTTAGAGTTCCCCCGATACGTAAGTCGGCATTTGTCACTACGTCAAGCGCACCATTTCCTGTAAAGAGCTCTCGAATTCGAAAATCCTTTACTGCTATTCGTCCGTTGATCGGGGTTCTCAAAATTGTCTTTTGGTCTGTATCGAACCGGTTCAATAGTTCTGGAATCACCATTGTTAGAACTGATGTTGCCGTACCCAATTTGCCTTCTGAGTTCTTTGTATTTGAAACTGCTGAAGCTTCGACGCGAATTTGCTCACCCTGCAATTTGGCTTCAAAATTGAAGTTGTTAAGTTCTGTTTCTAGTCCCTTCCATCCAAATTGGTCTATTTTCCCTGTAATCGCTCCAGTATAGAGGAGATGCTCGGCGGTGCCTCCGATTTGAACATTCGCCTGAAGCGTATGAGTCTTTCCGCCCAAAACAACCCCTGGGAGTTCAGATGCAAACTGACTCAAATCGAGAGCTTCTTGCGTCATTCCTTGCTCTGTTCTATGCCTCTTAGGAATACTGACGGCGAGCTCAAGGGGCTGATTCGAAGGGATTGTGAGAGGATAGGTGAATGGGATCGTGCCATCAATTCCGCCTCGAATTCCCCGCATGTTAAAATCCCCTTCAACCGTAATCTCGCCTTCATGAATTTGAATCGGGCCAATCGCAGCAGTCAAATTGTAAATTGGCTGTCCCGAATCACCCTGCTTTATAGGCTGAGGGAAGAGCGATGCATCAATCGTTGCGGTAATTTGGGGAGCCTTAGTGAGACCAGACGCATCAAATGAAGCATTCGCAAACCCTGGGAAATTTGCGATTCGAGAATCGAATAACGATAACCAAGGAATGGAAAAGTTGTTGATATCGCCTTGAATTGCGATCTTCCCTTTTTCCTCAAGAGTGCCTGAAGCCGACAGCGTGCCTGGACCGTCCGTCCAAGAAAGGTTCTGAACATTCCACTTTCCTTGCGGCTCACGAACCGCCTTCAAGGACACTTCGCCCGAATTTTCGTCAGAAATCTTCAGATTTGAAATAGAGGCTGATCCCAATTCCATTCTCGGGTCCCCTATCGAACCGGTCAGCGAAACGTCAAGATTAATATCGCCTTGAATCCGTTCTAGAGTCGTCAATACCGATTCTGGTACCGGAATTGCGTTCGGTTGGGGTTCTAGCGATGAGCTGATGAAATTGCCCTTGATTCCGCGAAACACTTCTCGGAACGGAAGATTGAGTACAAGAATCTGCGTTTCAATCGTTTGATCGGAAACAGAATATCGAAATTCTGGAACTTGAATGAACCGCTCTGCAAACCCAATGTCCAGATTGCCTGACCAAAGATTGCCGTCTGTCCTCGCCAAAATTGTGCCGCTCCCGATGCGGATATCGTTCATCAAGAGGTCGTCAATTGTGCCATCCAAAAGTGCGCCCGAAAGTGTTCCGCCTTTCCAAGATGCAGAAGTTTTCGCATTTACGGTTCCGCTAACCACGAATTCCTTTGCGATAACGGGTGCGAAGTCTGCCAAATTGAGGTCGGAGGCGATGCCTGTAACTCCACCGCTCCGTTGATCCAAATTGAACCAGCTCGACCCCGTCCATGCGCTCGTGCCTGACCTAAGCTCGATCCCATCTATGGTGGCAACGTCGTCCACCAAACTCAATGCCGCGGTCAAAGTCTCAAACCGAACACCTTGTACAACCAGACCAGTTCCTTCGACCTTTGAACTTACAATTGGGTTCTTTAGCGTTCCAGAAATATCCGTTTCCTTCAGCGAAATCGTCCCGCCATATTCCTTGCCTAAGAGGTCAGCGAGTTGAATTCCGTTGCCTTGAAGGCGTCCTTCAATGGCTTCTGTATTGAAGTTATAAGAAACTTCCCCATCAACCCGTGAAGCACCTCGCACGGCGCTAAGGTCAGAAACAATGATCTTGTTTCTATCCATTCGGATATCTCCGACTAGGATTGGAATAGGCTCTCCCTGAAAGTTTCCAGTAAGAATTTCAGCACGTCCAATGGCTAACGGCTTGTCAACAGTGCCACGAATCCTAACCTTTGCTGTCGCGAAGCCACCGGCCTCAGAAAGCCAATCGGACACGTCGGCTCCTACAATTTTTGCTTCTAGGTTCAAATTCTTTGATGGCCAGGAAATTGTTCCAGTCGCGGTGGCAATGGCTTGTCGCGAAGTGGCTAGAAACCGATCAATTGAAATTTGATCTCCGTTCCACATGGCGGATAGGTCAAAAATGGCTGTTTGCGGTGTACTTTGGTTTTGCATTCGAAGCGATGCATTGCCTGTTGATCTTAGAGTTGCCAAAGGGCGATCTATAGTGCCTGAAAAATGTAGCTTTGCCGATGCAGTTCCTTCCATCGGCTCATTAAAGTAATCCCTTGCAATCGGCGAAAGTGAAATGCTGGATGCTTCTGCAAAGCCCCATAGGTCACCGTTTAAGGACGACCACGAAACGCTGGCCGAAGGATTCAGGTTTCTCCACGTTCCCGAATCAAGCTTAACGCTGCCACCCCGTTCAGAGATCGAAAAAGACGCAGTTGGACTAGATAACTTCTCCCTTTCAAAGTCTAGTGAACGAGCGGAAGCAGTGCCATTCCATTCAAATCTCTCGTTGACAATATGCAAACGAGCGTTGATTTTGGATTGCGAAACCCTTAGTTCTTGAGGAATATTCGGGAGGAATTTGGCTGGAATGTCACGGAGCGACCCAATCTCTAATTTGGTTTGGCCAAGTAACGAAAATCCTTCTGCCCAAGCCGCTTGGCCTGTGATTTCACCTCTGGAAACCCCATCAAATGCGCTTAAGAATCCACCCGACCCATTTTGCGTAATCCATCCTTCAAATCGGCCCTGGATGGGCTTTGGCCAGAAAGGAGTTGTCAGTCCAGAATAGTCAATGGTTGGCCGGGTTCGAATGGAAGATGCAGATCCGTCCTTCCAGCTAACATCAAAGGCTCCGGAAACTATGGAAGAAGCAAACTTAATTTCCCGAGACGATCCCCAATTTGCCGAATCTGGCAAATCGTTCAAATGTTTCCAGATTCGAGCGGCTTCTACTCCATAAATCATCCCGGAAACTCGAACCTCTGAATCTGAGGTCCAGATTGCGTTCGCATTTATTCGTCCGGACTCTAGCTGCAATTCTCCTGACCCTCTCCACGCAAATGAGGCAGACGAGAACTGAATATCGCGTCCGACGACGTCGTATGTTCTTGGTACCAATGGAACACGGTCTGTGACCCGCAATCGCAAGCTATCAAGTTCAAGTTCGATTGGTGTTGGCCTTTCTTTTGAAATTTGTTCCGGAAAATAGCGCAGAAAAGTGAACTGTCCGTTCTTGTCCCGCTCAATGGTTCCGGTCAGACCTCGCAACCGAATACGAATAAAGCTGTCGCTCAATCGAAGAATGTGAGGAGCGAAAATGGTTGCACTAGCTGCGGATGCAAGGATGTTTCCATTAGGCTCCCTAATGGAAATTTTAGAAAGCGTTGCTTCGCCGCGCATCGGGTCAACAGCATAGGTCTCCGCGAATATCGTTAGTGTTCCACCAGGCGTTGAGAGAGGCAACGAGATATTTTTGCCGGGGGCAGACAAAACGAACAAACACCCCATAAAATAGCTGGCGCCCCAAAATGCAAGAACGGCCATCGGCGCACATGCCACTGTGAGGCCTAGCAATCGCAAGAGGAGTTTCATTGGACGTTGTCAGTTGTAGGTTGTTGGTTGTTGGTTATTTGTTGTTGGTTGTTGGTTGTCTGGTCCACGCTCCAATTCACAATCCACAACCCACAATCCACAATCGAAAATCCAAAATCAGACACCCAACACCGCATATCCTTCAGACGCCGCTAAATAGCTGCGGCTTCCCATCGAGCCAATTTTTCTGACATTACTTTCTTGCTGAATTCGATGGCGTTGTACGAACTTCGAATAAACGGACCACTTGCAACGAAGGCAAAACCCATGTCATCTCCGATCTTTTCATATTCTTCAAACTGCGTAGGGTGTATGTATTCGACTACCGGAAGATGCTTCATGGTTGGCCGAAGGTATTGACCGATCGTAACAGCATCGCAACCCGCTTCGCGAAGATCGCGAAGGGTTTTCAATATTTCGTCTTTGGTTTCGCCTAAACCGAGCATGATTCCAGATTTGGTATAAATCGTTGGGTCAATTTCTTTCACCAGTCGGAGCACTTCTAGCGACCGTTTGTATTTGGCCTGGGGTCGAACGATTGTGCTGAGGCGTTCGACGGTTTCCACGTTGTGATTGTAGATTTCTGGATGCGCTTCGCAAACGATTTGAATGAGGTCGCGCTTCGCTTTGAAGTCTGGGGTTAATACTTCTACAATCGTGTTCGGGTTTTGGTGATGCAAGGCACGTATCGTTTGGGCAAACTGTTCGGCACCTTCATCTTTAAGATCGTCTCTAGCAACTGAGGTGACAACAACGTGTTTCAAACCCAAGTCTTTGGTCACTTTTGCAACGTTTGCTGGTTCAAAAGCATCAACGTCCATGCCACGTCCGACCTTTATTGCGCAAAATCCGCACGATCGCGTGCAAGTGTCTCCAAGAATCATGAAAGTAGCGGTTTTTTTGCTCCAGCATTCGGGCAAATTAGGGCAACGGGCACTCTCGCACACCGTATGAAGATTTTTTGCCCGCATCATGCCTTCGACCTCTTTGATCGTATCAGGGCGAGGGAGGCGGATCGTCAGCCATTCCGGCAAACGCTGAGTCATACCAGGATTGTAGCATTTGAAGCCAAAACTGAGCCTGATCGCTTTAGCAAACGAGTAAACTGGAGAATATGAATTGGAGGCGGCTTTGGAGCGGAATGGCAATTATTGCGGGACTCTCGTGTTCGGCATTTGCGCAACTTCGGGTCGCAACCTATAACATATCGAACTACGATGGCTCGACCAGGACTGCCGCGCTCAAATCCGTTTTCTACGGCGCTTTCCAGAGCAGGCAGTTCGCACCAGACGTAATTGTTTGCCAAGAATTTTTGACAGGGCCTTCGCTAAGCACATTCGTCGGGCTACTGAACAGTGCTCCCGGAAGCCCAGGGGACTGGACTGCAGCACCCTTTGTTGACGGTGCAGACACCGAATCGGTTTGCTGTTTTCGCACTTCGAAGGTTGATTTTTTGGGATACGATGTCGTCTCGATCGGATCAAGCTCAACCTCAAATCACCCTCGTAACATTCTTCGTTACGATTTCGGGCTGAAGAATTATGCGGGCGAATCTGCCAAGTTTTCGTACTATTCAACCCACATGAAGGCTGGATCCTTTGAAAACGATAAAGCAAGGCGGCTCATCGAAAGTCAGAGAATCAGAACCAACGCAGAGGGATTGCCGAGCGGAAGAGCGTTTTTGCTAGGTGGCGACTTTAACATCCAAACTTCATCTGAAACAGCCTATGTTCATCTGGTCGAATCGGCAGTGAATGAGAGTGGACGACTTTTCGACCCGATCAATCGCCCCGGCAGTTGGGTGAACAATGGCAATTTCCGGTTCATTCATACCCAGGACCCAGCGGGTGGAGGAGGCGTAGATGATCGCTTTGACCAAATTCTATTGTCTTCTGGCCTTATTGATGGACAAGGGTTTGAATACATTGGCGACGCTTCAATTCCG
This sequence comes from Armatimonadota bacterium, assembly GCA_031405735.1. Lineage (GTDB taxonomy): Bacteria > Armatimonadota > Fimbriimonadia > Fimbriimonadales > Fimbriimonadaceae > JANNJE01. Next base: position 11,759 of record JANNJE010000545.1, read on the forward strand.
TTCAGCACAACGACTTGGAACGACCCGATCCATTCCTACCGATGTTGGGGGAACGACGGCACGAGCTTCAATTTGCCGCTCACGATAACTGGCAACCAAAATGTCGGCCCAACGATTGCCCAAGCTTTGATCACTTCGGCAAACACTAGCGGGCACCTGCCGGTGTTTCTCGATTTGAGAGTCCCTCCTAAAATGGCAGTTTCAAAGACAGAGATTTATTTTGGAAAGGTTTTTCAAAGCGCAAAGCCCATTAAGCGATCCTTTTCTGTCATGAATTCCGCTGACGTTGCTCTATGGAACCAAGTTGGAATCTCGGATTTGGAATACTCAGTTTCCATCGTGGGAAATGGGTTCTTAATGTCAACAGGCAATTATCTTGAGTCACCAGCTTCGGGATCGAATGCCCACGAAGTTTGGCTTGATACACGCACTCCAGGGCGAAAGACGGCGACGATTACACTTCAATCCAACGATCCTGATGTTCCCGATCAAACCATTACGCTAACTGGGACTGTAATCGCTACAAACGGGCGGTAACTTTGGGACTGCGCGGGCGTGACCGCTCTTTAATTCGTTATTCGATATTCGTTATCCGTTATTCGCGAATCGCGAATCGCGGGAATATAGCGCGGTCAAGCCCGCGCACTCCCGAAGCCGAAACGTCTAAAATTTCTATGATGACCGCCACCATTGCTTTGGCCGTTGTTGCACTTGGATTTCCGCAATCTAAGGCAGCACCAGCTTCTACCTGGAAGCGCTGGGAAATGACGCCGCTGTTCATGTCTGCCATTTGCCAAACAAAGCCGGTCGCAATTCCGTTTAACGTTCGCGAAGGCGGAGAAAACCTTAAGGTCAATCGTTGGCTGAAATGGGAATCTGGTTCCATTGCCGTTTTGTACGGCTATTCTGAAAACAAAGCTGGGGACGTAAATCTTTCAAATGCCGAAGAGGGAGCGATCAGAGGACTCGCCGCTTCTAAGGGGCTGAAGCTGATTTCGCGGAATCGAAAGGGAATGACGATTTCGGGCCTGATTGGGCTGAAGATACACGCGGTTTACGATTCAGGCGGAACCAAAGTTGTGTATTCAGCACTGATGGCATCAAAGGGCAAGCGCATGTGGCAATGCGTAGCAACTTATGAGGCAACTGCGCAGAATCAGGCGGTGGCAGAAAAAACGTTTGCGAGCGTGGTGATTAAGCCGTAATGGAATGCAAAGCATTAAGAGTAATACATTACTTTTTCAACTTTTTAAGTTCTTCCTTGAAATAGGCAAGCCCCTCTTGCATGGTCGTTGTTGGAAATCCTGCAATTTGAATTTCAATAGCATTCTCCACTTTGTCAATACCTTTTTGTAGGTACCCTGCGCTCTTCTTTCGAATTCCAACCGTGGCAAGCGCGTAGCCGTAGGCATATTCTTCCCGGGCCGCCCAAGGTTTCTTTTTCGAGAATCGTTCTAACGAGTCTAACATGAACTTCACGAACTTGTCATCGAGTCTATTCATCCGATATTCCCACACCAACGCAAGTGCAACGTCAAGGTCATTGGAATCTTTAGCGAGTAGTCTGTTTGGCAGGTCCCCGTAATTGTGACAATCACCGTCTCCAGCATTAAACAAGAAACCGCGTCGAACAAACTCATAAGAATGAGGCGGCTTTCGGATGTAGCTCCATCCTTG
>JANNJE010000546.1:0-4463 GCA_031405735.1 Armatimonadota bacterium
CGGTCGTGGTAGTTCCACGGAGGGCGTCTACAGTTTCCGCCATCGCTGTACCTAGGCGGGCGGTGTTCTGCTTGGTCATCATGGGGATCCCAAGCTCCGTGAGCCTTTCTGGAGTTGTCGGGATAAACGGAACCCCCCGCCCTTCGCGGATCATGAAATTGACAGCTTCGGGCGTGCAGCACTCCCCGGCGAGGATGAGGTCGCCCTCGTTTTCACGGTCGGGATCATCCACGACGATGATCATTTTGCCGTTTTTGAGTTCTTCTATAGCTTCAGGGATGGATGCGAAGGGCATAAGACTATAATACGTTATTCACTTCGCATCCAACAATTCTCCTGAAATCAGTGAAAGTTATTCGTGTATTTCACAAAATTCACTTTCAAGGCTCGGTCTCCAATACGGCTGGAGCACTACATAAGCAACAATAGTTACCATAGGGATTTGTATATGCAGTTCCGACGCAATATTTGATCGTACTACCATCCAAGTATTTGTACTTGACACGAATTGTTTCCATCATTCGCTTCTTGCTGCCATCCCAAGGACAAGTTTGGGCATTGTCGCAATACTGGTGCCAACAATTAGAAATGTCTATAGGGTCTTCTGGCGGAGGATTACAATACGGAGCGCTTCCGCAAGTGTCCGCGAGGTCCCAGCATGGGACAGCAATCACTGCCTGCCAAAATGCAAGCAATACTATTATTGTAGCCATTAAGTTTTTCATTTTTGTTTTCCTTTTGGGGTCTTCCCAACGTCACAAATTCGACCAAACTGATGCTCCTGGACAGGGAAACTCGCCCGGTGAGTTTGAATAGTGGCGAATTCTTGATGCCTTAATTTTTTCCCCTGATCCGCCCATTCGAGCTATGACAACAAATCTTTCTCCTGAAGCATAGGCTGACCTTGACAGATAGTGGTTAGAGTCATATACCAAAGGGAACGATGAACCCCTTTTCATACGGCATTCTAAGTCCAGGCGGGACTCCCAATCGCTTCCATCAAAGTAACCATGTGTAAAATAATTCGGGAATCCAGGAGCTTTTGAAGGACATACAAATACAGCATTACCCAAATATGGCTTAAAACCGGGCCAAGTTAGCACATTCGGCGGGTATTCGCTGTAATCGCTTTCATATAGGTTCATTGCTACTGCTATCTGCCTAGAATTGGAGATGCATACCGTATTCTTGCTGCGTTCGATCACAGATCTCGAAGCCGCCATAATCAATGATGCTAGAATTGCGACAATAACCAACACCACCAAAACTTCGACGAGGGTAAATGCTTTATATTTCTTCATTTGATGACACTCTCAATCCGACGACCCCTATGACCACAAGTAGAGCTGCTAGTACATAGAGTGCAATATGCCGCGTGAAAGGAAATTGACTCCATTGGCTTTCTTGTGAGCCGATATGATGAATCTGGCATTGTAATCCGAAAACGAATAACAACAAGGGCCAAATGAATACCAAAATGGATACTCGTCTTTGAAGAGCATTTCTATGGCGAACGATGAGTCCCAAGATGGCACCAAGAAGCACTGCTACGCACGGTAACAACAGCCAGTTCCATATTCTGTCTTCGAAAAAATCAAAGGTTCCTGGTCTAATGAAATCTGAACGAAAATGAGTTGCCAACATGACAGAAACCAGAAAACCAAAAATAGCTAGAATGCAGCCTTCGATACCGTAACGAGCTGACAGTGTTGAAGCCAAAAACAAGCTAACTATCAATGAAATCGATATTGAGTGCAAAATAAGCCCACGACGTTCATCTGCGGCAATTGAAACTGCTTTTAACCAGGAGATGTCGGCTAACTGAAAGAGGATCACTGGCAATGCAACTGACATTATGAGAATGTCAGACCTGACAGGCCACAGCCTATTAACAATCTCGACTTTCGTCACTTATTCGGTTCTCCTAAGACCCTTTGTGCGATTATCAATGCTCGCTCAAACGGTACGTCGTGCGGTTGAATATATGTCAATTTTCCCTTGGTATCAAAAGCATAAACTCGCGGCTGAAAGACTACATTCCAATCCTTCTGCACATTGAGTGGTGCCCTAAGGACATTGAGTTTAGCAGTTGAAATGAGCTGTCGCAACTCTCTTTCTGGCTCTTCACCCATAACTACTGCCATCTTTCTTTCGTCTGGAAAGGCAGTAAGCTTAAATGCTCCGAGCTTGTTCGAGCTGCAACCGGAACAATCTCCAACTACTACTACAATCTTCCCAGCGATAGGAAGCTGCGAGCCTCCATAGAACCCAACTTTTGGGTCAGAGAGGGTTTGGAAGGCTAATTGTGCTGCCGGATCAATTGGCAAAGGAGACGAAGCTGACACTTCAATAATCTGTTCTAACACCAGTAGGCATCCCAGTATGAGGGCCATTGGTAAAGACACATTGGTCATCCTTGCAAACATCAGTACTGACCTGCTTTCAATCTCTGTAGAAGCTCTTTGCCAATCTGATTGCCATTTCCGATAATCTCATAACCATTTGGGTTAGCGATCAGAAGCGTGGGGCAAGTGTCGGAACCATATTGCGAGGCTGTTGCACCAGTTGGATCCGGAAGCACGTGTGAGAACTGTTTTCTCAATCTAAAAGCTTCGCAATCGGCAGTATTGCCTTTGTAGAAGATTTTGAATTGGTTTAACCTCTCACTCCCAACCTCTTCAATGAGGGTAGAACATGGGCTACAACCGCAAAAAAAGGCAAGAGATTGCTTGGTTGTTGACTTGCAGCCAAACGTCAAAACAACAAACGACAAAGTGAATAGAGCTGCCCTGTTCTGCCCTGTCCTGCTCTGCACTGTTCTGCTCCGCACTGTTCTGCTCCGCACTGCTCTGCTCCGCACTGCTATTAAACGTACTTTAGCACAACAATTTTAAGATGTCAATTGTTTTTTGCATTTTTTGAAATTATAGTGATTAGTTTTATATAGTGATTAGCTTTCTATAGTGATTTACAATTTAAAGCATCCTTTAAGGCATTTGGAACTAGGGAGTACTCGATCACCCACTTGGTTCACACTAAGCGTTGCCGGATTTCTCTTGCTCACTCTTTGTTCGAATGTACAAGTACCCGCCGACGATCATCGCCATACCTAGGGCAAGGAGAATCACGACCCGAATCCCAGCATCAAGCCCGCTGAGGTCAAGAATCATTACTTTCGTCACAGTTAAGCCAAAAACTGCAAAGCTGAAGTAGCGCAGAACCTGAACCTTATAGCGAAATCCGATAGTGATCAAGATGCATGCGTAAATGATCCAAGCTGCAGAAATCGAAGCTTGTGCACTAGTACCCACAAATTCTGTAAACGCTAAGTGGCATAGCCGCGTCCAAATGGGAAGAATGCAGATGGAAACAAGCAGTTGAACATCCCTAAAGTTTTTAGCAGACTGCCGATTCGCATTTGCCATGGCAAGGAACGCCAAAATGGAAGCTGTTAGCAGGCTCAAATCTAATGCCAGATGACTAGAAGTAGGAAGGGTAGCCCACGTGTTATTAAGGAATCTGAAGACTTCGTCAGTCATGAGTGCGAAATAAGCAGCGAGGAACGCAGAGCCCCATCCGGCAAAGAGAGTCCCAATCCACAAAAATCGCTTTGAAAGGAATGCCCAAAGGAACGCCGAAACAAGAAAACCAATAGCAGCGGCTGCAGATTGTGGGAGTACTGTTTCACCCAAATGGATCAGGCTCAAGCGAACGATGAGCAATGTGATCAGAATTGCCGGTCCCCCTATCTGTCTGGGCATCGTGTCGCTTTTCAAGGACGATGTAACCGTACTAAATCCGACCAACAGGGCAGCAAAGAAGAGTATGAGAGCAGTCTCTTCTCCAGGTTGGTAGGGCGCACCAGCAATAAACGCCACGCCAGAAAACAGAATTCCAAGCGCACCAAAAAATGCGAATCCGACCCACTTCTTTTGGAGGCTGATACCCAAAGAAATGACCGAGAAGAACGCAAACCCTGCCATCATTCCCCGGCCCGTGTTATGATCCCAAATGGGCGCTATCCATAGCTCGCTCATTCGCAATAGCATAGGAAGGCCAAGTAGGCTTGTAACCAAGGACGCCGCTTCTGACTTTTGCCCTAACTTGTGCGTTGCCCACGACTGAACGCCTGCCCCAGCCATCGCAAACAACAAGAACGGCGTTTCAAATCTAGGATTGAAAGTGTCAGTTGACCACCATGCCACATACGCGGTCAAACCCAACCCAAATACAGTCCAAGCAAGGGTTGAGAGCGGTACCGATTTCCACTTGATCGCAGCAAGTGCAAGAGGCACGGAGATGGCAAGAAATGTGAACGCTTCATCCGTTCTTTCTAGACCTATTGGCGCAAGAATTGCCGCTATACCTACCGCGCTCAAAGCGAGAACTGCCGAAATCAGCTTTTCTGCCCGAAAATAGAACGCCAGTGCGCCCAGAATCGCTGAAAGAAACATGACTTGGTA
>JANNJE010000547.1:0-1121 GCA_031405735.1 Armatimonadota bacterium
AAGGGCGTAGATTTGCATTATGTGCTGGTAACTGCGGTCCATCGCTACCAGTTCATACACTTCACGCCGGGCAAGGTTCAAAGGTGGGTGTGGAGCGTCATGCGAGACGATTTGATCAATCAGTCGCCCGCAGCCCTCGCGGGTGAAGTTGACCCCGCCTATGTGCTCCACCGGATTCGCCGAGATTGGGAATGTAGAAGAGAAGACCGGACCTCGGGCAAGTTCAACGCCTTTTGGAAGCAGCTTTTTACCCATGTCCCTACCGAATTCCCTCATCCGGCAGCCTCATTTCCCGAATCAGAAGACATCGGGGCCGAAGGCCGCCGGAGCCTGATGCAAGAGCCAGCATGTATCAAATGGCGGTTGTATCTTCCGCCCGACGACCCGCTTTGGGAACCGATCCACGCTATCCGGTGGGATGAAGAGCTGGAAAGCGAGGAACGGAAGGAAATCCTGCGCGAACTGCTGATGACCGATTCCGTTCGGCTCTGCTCGAAGGAAGAGCTTGAAGATATGATCGAGCGGTTCCACGATTGCGCTCTGATCCTGGGGCAAGATAACCCTAAGGCAGGGGAAATGGTTCATGCGGCAAACCATTTGAAAAAGCACCGCTGGCGAAGTGAGGTTTTCGAGCAGATCGTGATGCATACCGTTGAGCATCTGGAAGACGATTTGGAGAAAGACGATGTCGAAAAAACCGCATTTCCAATGGGAAAGATCGGTCTTGGATGGGGGAAAGATTGACACGAAGAATTCGCGCCGAGTTGCTTTATGTTGCACTTTCCTACATACTAAGCAAACATGGCGAAAGGGAAAGGGAAATCTAGTTCAAGTGCAGTAGTTGGCTTTGAAGAGCAACTTTGGAAAGCGGCGGACATGTTGCGCAACAACATGGACGCGGCGGAATACAAGCACGTCGTCCTCGGCTTACTCTTTCTGAAGTACATCTCCGATGCCTTCGAAGCCATTCGAGGGCAACTCGCGAACGAATCCGGTGCAGACCTCGAAGACCCCGACGAATACCGACGCCTCAATGCCTTTTGGGTTCCCGTTGACGCGCGTTGGCTAAACCTGAAAAACCAAGCGAAGCAGCCCGAAATCGGACTCATCGTTGATGGTGC
>JANNJE010000548.1:0-8276 GCA_031405735.1 Armatimonadota bacterium
TCGGAGTGGGCCAATACGATCACACGTGAAGATTTTCATGCTATTCAGGTTGCCCGTATGCTAATGTATAGGGGCAACAATGATTTTAGAGTGTTTTTTCTCGGTGGAAATCGTTTCCCATGAAAGAGGTCCTCTTGCTCAATCAAAACTACGAGCCACTTCACGTGTGCGATGTTCGACGCGCCATTTCGCTCGTTCTTGGCAACAAAGCTGATGTTCTGCACCACCATGAAATCCCTGTAATCACAGGCTCAGGACCGTTGCAGGCTCCTTCAGTTATGAAGATGCGGTACTTGGTCAAGCGTCCATTGCCACAATTGCGGCTTTCAAGACATTCCGTTCTCGCGAGAGATAATTACACTTGCCAATATTGTGGCGTTCGCGGAAAGGACCTGACGATTGATCACGTGGTTCCAAGATGGGCTGGCGGACCCCATGCCTGGGACAATTTGGTGGCATGCTGCCGGAGATGCAATCTAAAGAAGGGCGACAAGTCTCCCCAACAGGCAAATATGAAGTTGAAATGCCCTCCGCGGAGACCGCACTTCATTCCCTACCTTGCGTTGCCCACCTACTTACGCGTCAAAAACCACGAAAACTGGACAATTTATCTTCCTGTCTTCGATGAATTTCAGTTCGAGGGGACGGTTCATTAGCGGGAATTCGCTGTTCGTTGTTCGTTAGTCGTTGATGGTTGTTGGTTATTGGTTGTCAATTATTAGTTGGCGGTTATCGAATATCAGGTGGCGGTGCGAAGGTTGGTGCATGGCGGTGTGATTCCAGATCTCCGCTATCCGCCTTCCAGACTCTTCCCCATCCTGCATCTTTCTGCATAATCCGGGCGTCCTGGTAGAATTATCTAGTCGAGTGAAAGTAATCGCTTTATGGAAGTACTTCAAATATCTGGTGGAAAACCGCTCCAGGGCACGATATCTGTTCCCGGAAGCAAAAACGCCGGGCTTGCAATCCTTTCCGCCGTTTTACTTGCTGAAGGAGAGACGGTCCTTCACAATGTTCCAAATGTTTCCGATATCCGAATAAAATCTCAGCTTCTTGAAACTTTCGGCGCGAAAGTTCGAATGTTAGAAGGTTCACTTTTTATTGATTCATCCGATATTTGTTTTTCTGAACCTGAAGAAGATCAAGTGCGGTTGATTCGAACATCTTTCTATTTGCTGGGGCCATTACTTGCACGATTAGGAAAAGTCCGAATTCCCGCACCAGGTGGATGCAAAATCGGGGCTCGGCCAGTTGACTACCATCTCAAAAGCCTTGAGGCAATGGGTGCCTCGATTCGGCTAGAAAATGGATGGTACATCGCTGAAACTAACGGGCTTAAGGCCGCTAATCTCTATTTCGATTTTCCAAGCGCAGGTGCTACGCAGCACATGATGGCAACGGCCTGCCTCGCAGATGGGATAACAACAATAGACAATGCCGCGATTGAGCCAGAAGTGACCGCACTGGCAGGCTTCCTAAATTCAATTGGAGCACGCATTGAAGGGGCCGGAACAGGAACGATCACGATTACTGGCCGAAAATCGCTTCAGGGAAGCACCTTTCGAATTCCGGATGACAGACTGCAAGCAGGTACATATTTGCTTGCAGGAGCTATAACCGGCGGCGATGTTTCAGTCACCGATATTTTGCCCGAGAACCAAACCGCTCTAATCAATAAACTGATTGAATCTGGGATTGAAGTCGAAGAGGGTCCAAATTGGGTTAGGGCAAGGTCTACCGGAAAAATGAAGGGGATTCGGGTAAAGACAATGCCCCACCCAGGCTTTCCAACCGATATGCAGCAGCCGATGGCCGCCGCGCTCACCTTGGCGACTGGCATCAGCGCTATTGAGGAGACGATATATGAGAGCCGCATCGGCCATATTCCAGAATTGAGGCGAATGGGTGCTCAAATCGAACTCCAAGGCCGAACAGCCTTAATCACCGGAGTAAAGAAACTTGACAGCGCAATCGTTGAAGCATCCGATCTTCGCGCAGGCGCAGCGCTTGTACTTGCTGGTCTTGCCGCAACAGGCGAAACTACGGTTCGAAACATCCACTTTATTGATCGCGGCTACGAAGATATTGAGGGTACGCTACAAAAACTCGGAGCCTCGGTTTCACGCATCGAAGAAGAATCAGCGGGACCGAAAGAAGTACTTTCTTGAAGTTTAAATTCTCAGCTGACATTGGTATTGATTTGGGTACCGCGAATCTCCTTGTGTTTAGAAGAGGCAAAGGTATCGTCCTTTCTGAACCAACAGTTGTCGCAATCAATACTCAAACTGGTGTTGTTCTTGCCGTCGGCAACGATGCTAGAGAAATGCTTGGGCGAACCCCCGGAAACATTGCTGCCATTCGACCCCTGAAAGACGGCGTGATCGCAGACTACACGACAACGCTCAAAATGCTTGAACACATCCTCATTAAGGTCGTTGGAAGGCGTCCCATGTTCAAGCCGCGAGTACTCATTTGCGTTCCGAGCGGAGTTACAAATGTCGAACGTCGTGCGGTAATCAAAGCAGCAAGAGAAGCTGGCGCGGGCGAGGCGATGACCATAGAAGAACCAATGGCCGCCGCTATCGGGGCGGGATTGCCAATCGAGACACCAGGCGGAAACATGGTTGTTGACATCGGCGGAGGCACTACCGATATTGCTGTAATCAGCCTCGGAGGCATTGTTGTCAGCACAAGCATTCGCGTTGCCGGAAACAAATTGGATGAAGCTATCATTCGACATACTCGAAACACTTATAACTTGATGATCGGGGAACCGACAGCGGAAGAAATTAAGATTAGGATTGGATCAGCCTATCCTCTTGAAACCGAAATGTCCATGGAAGTACGAGGCCGAGACATGATTGCTGGTTTGCCAAAGACGGTGGAAGTCACTAGCGAGGAGATACGTGAAGCACTAATGGAGCCCCTTGGGCAGATCGCTGAGCGCCTTTGCAGAGTTTTAGAAGATACTCCACCCGAACTCGCTTCAGATATTATCGAACGCGGGATTTGGCTTACAGGTGGCGGAGCACTTTTGCGTGGGCTAGACCGTCTGATTCAATTGAAAACTGCGATTCCGGTTCGGGTGGCTGAAAATGCGCTCAACTGCGTCGCAATCGGAACTGGAAAGGCTCTGGAAGAGTATGAAACCATACGCGCTAGCGGAGCCGTAACAACATTGTAGGTTTGGAATGAATTGTTTTTTTCGAATTTCTAAGTTTCTGATAGGAGCAATTTTGCTTTTGGGATTCAGTCCTGAATTAACAAGATCGCAGACACTCGGTCAGAATAATTCTAAGACTAGACAAGCTAGTTCGACAAAGCAAGACAGTACATCACCTGTAACTCGATCCGAAGTATCAGCAATTTTTCGAAAAGTAGATCAAGTCGTAGCAAAGTCAATCATTCAAACTAAGTCAAGCTCGAATCTGCCAAACTCAGGTGCAGGTAATGCTTCCCGCTCTGAAATTATCTCCGAATTCCATCGGATTTACCAGCAATGCAAACCAAGGTTCAAATACACATCAAACCCAGCCTTGATTGAAAGGAAGCTCATCACAATACCGGGATCAGACCCTTCTCGCAAGATGGTCGAGAACTTGATTGCATGGGGGTTCATCGGCAGGTACGATCCAATCGCAACTTCAAAATCAACAGGAATGCTGCCTGAAGACTTTGGTTTTGCCCTAGCTCAGTTCTTAGGTCGCCTTTGCGAATTGACTCACACCCCGAGTTCAAAGTTCTCACCCACTATGATGCGAGATGACGGCTAAACAGTCGTATAGACTAATTGTCTTTCTACTCTTTCAAAACCACCCGTTTCAAGTGGCAGAAACACATGGCAGTGGGTCATTTCTCCGCCATAAACGTGCAGAGTAATGCTAGGTTCTGGCTCCAAATTTTCGATCGTATGGTGATCAAATGGAGGGATTAGTGCACCTGCTTCGCCTGGGCCGGCAAAAATTTCCAGTTCTGGCATGAAATCTACGAGATCGTCTTCGAGTCCACCGACTAGCTGGTAGCTCACAACCTTGATTCGACCCTTCACAACGCACTCGCAGCACCACATATTGTCGTGATCATGAATCGGCGTTCCCTGCCCGTGCGACCACACCATTGCGATCACGGAATATCTCCCCATAGGATCCACATGAATCAAATTTCGGGCATATTTTTCGGCTGATGGCTTGGTATGTCGTTCGTTCAAAAATGGACTGCACGTCTGAATGGCATCTTCCAGCACGTCTTTGACTCTGTAGCAGCAAACTTTGCCATCGTCTGCCTGAACGGCCTCGTCAAGACGCCTGATGAGGGTCGCCAAATTTGTGGGTTGATCTAGGTTCTCCATATTGGTCTCGTTTGGGAGTGCGCGGGCTTGACCGCGCTTTTCACAACCCATCAGTTTCTTCAAAATTAGTATATTGCCAATTTTGCAGAAAAAGCGCGGTCAAGCCCGCGCACTCCCAAAACGCCAAGAGACTACGAAAACGGCTACAGTTATTGAATGGCAGTAGGCGAATGGCAAGTTTATATTGATGGCCTTGAATTTTATGGTTATCACGGAGTTTCGGATGAAGAACAAAAAATCGGGCATCGTTATAGAATGAGGATCGCATGCGATTTTTCGGGGCCTTCTAATCCAACGAACGACGAAATTAAACAAACGCTTGATTACAGCGAATTGGCAAAACTTGCCGTTCACATTTGCACGTCTCAAAAATTCCGAACAATAGAGGCGATGAACTGGGCATTAGCGGAAAAGCTGTTCGCCGAATTTCCACAAGTTCAAGGAATCACTTTGACAACCGAAAAAGCGCTTCCGCCAATTCCGTGCGTAGCCGAAGCGGCAGGAGTCGAACTTTCGATCTTAAGAGAGGAGATGCGGGCTAGTTCTCGATCCAATTCGAGAAGTTAATGGAATGAGAATCGCCGCAAATATCGCAATGCACCCCATAACTTGAAACGCCATTTTTGGCGAGGAAACATCCCAAATTCGTCCCATGAGCAGGTTCCCGGCTAGCGTTGCAAAGCCAGAGAGCATAAAGAACAGCCCAATAGCCGTTCCTCTAAACTCCTTTGGCGAATGGTCGGCAACCAGCGCTCTTCCAACTCCCTGACTGAACGCATAATATAAACCGTAAGCCGCAAACAGGGGCCAAATCATCGTTTGGCTTGCTGTTCCAAACCACAGATAGACGCCACCATAGAGCAGCCAACCGATCAAAAGCAGGTTCCATCTGCCAATCTTGTCGCTCAAAATACCGAGCCTTGTCGAGGTCAAAACAACGACCAAATTGAACAGCATGTAGGCGGCGATGACCGCCATATCTGAAAGCCCTGTCGCTTTGGCTTGAAGCAGCAAGAAACTGTCGCTTGTGTTCGCAATTCCAAAAATCAACGCTAGTATTGCGGCTCGCCAATATTTTGAATCAAGCTTTCGCACGGTTTGCATCCAACTCATCTGGGTTGCAGACTCTGACGGAATAGAATTTTCCTGCGATGCAGGCGGTTCAGGCTCCTTGAGTCTAAAAGTGAGAAATACAGCCAGGATTCCGGGAACAATTGCAGCAAGGAGAATGAAACGGTAGTTTCCTGGCATCAACCAAAGAAGGAAAAGAGCAACTCCAACTCCTGCAAACGCACCTGCCGTATCTAAAGCACGATGAAATCCAAAAGCTTTGCCGTACTGATCGGGTTCAACTGAATCAGCGATCATCGCATCTCGGGCCGTAGTGCGGACGCCTTTTCCAACCCGATCAAGAACTCTTGCAAACAGCACCAAGGGCCAGCTAAAAGCCAGTCCAACCATCGGCTTGGCAAACGAGCTGATTCCATATCCCCATTGGACATAAGGGACTCTCTTGCCCGCCTTATCGGAATGGCGCCCAGACCAGCCCTTCATAAAGCTGACCGTTGCCTCCGCGAGCCCCTCAATTGCACCAAGAGCCATTGCAGGTGCATGAAGTACGCTGGTAAGAAACAGAGGCATGATTGGATACGCCATTTCAGAGCAGACATCTGCCCAAAAACTGATCCAGCCCAATTGGACGACACGCTTTGGAAGTCCTAATTTGTTGAAATGCGGGATTCTTCCACCTCCTCGATTGCGACTTCCATTGATGTTATCATCCGTTCGACTGCATCTAGCGGGAGCCCAACATACGGCCAAATGAGCTGGTCCCTGGTGAAATAAGCATCCCTATTCTTTCGGCTTAACATGCTGATTACAATTGGTGAAATTTGTCCACGATTTCGAATCGTTGTAGCAATTCGCCCTCCCGCTGCCTCTAGTTTTTCGATCCCTAGTTTTCGTCCCTGGATTCTCAAATGGATGACTTGAAACGCTGCTGTCGCTTGGGCTGGCAAGGGCCCGTAACGATCAATTAGTTCCGCTCTTACTTCTCCAAGACCATCAAGAGCACGAACTTTCATCATTTGCTGATAAAAGTAGAGGCGATGTGCGGCGTCTGAAATGTATGTCTCTGGCAAATGCGCATCAGCAGCTATGTCGAAAGCTGGCAGCGGAGAGTTGAATAGCGCTTCATCCGAGTCCACAGGTCGTGGCACTCCGTCCACAGCATTTTTCAGCAATTCAACTTGCTCGTTAATCAATTGAGAGTACAACTCATAACCAACAGCTGTCATCGCGCCAGACTGTTTTGCTCCCAAGAGTTCCCCAGCTCCCCGAATTTGTAGGTCTCGAAAGGCAAGTGAATAGCCAGCACCCAAAGTTCCAAATTCTTGAAGCGCTTGAAGCCTTTGCATCGCGGCATCGTTCAAGTCCTTGTTTGATTCGTAGAGAAAGTAGGAATAGGCTTGCCTGTCAGAGCGTCCAACCCTTCCCTTCAATTGGTATAGCTGCGAGAGTCCGAACCGATCGGCATTTTCAACGATAAGGGTATTTGCATTTGAGATGTCAATTCCGTTTTCGATGATTGAAGTTGAAACCAAAACGTCAATCTCTCCGCGAACGAATCCAACCATTACAGGTTCGATCTCATGCTCGTGCATTTGGCCATGCCCGACGCCAATTCGTGCATTCGGCACTAGCTTCTGGATTATTTGAGCGATGTGTTGTATTCCTTGAACGCGATTGTAAACATAGAAGACTTGCCCTCCGCGTGCCAATTCCCTTAGAATAGCCTCTCGAATCACTTCCTTTGAATACGGCCTTACGTACGACCGAACTGGCAATCGCCCTGGAGGAGGGTCATTAATTAATGACATTTGCCGAATGTCCATAAGAGCCATGCTTAGTGTGCGCGGGATTGGAGTGGCTGACATTGAAAGTACGTCAACTTCGCTTCTCAATTTCTTCAGGACTTCCTTTTGCTTGACCCCAAATTTCTGTTCCTCATCAATGACGACAAGTCCTAGTTCTTTGAACACAATCTCCTTGCTCAAAAGTGCGTGAGTTCCAATCAAAATATCAATTTCTCGAACTTTGAGTTTTGCAAGCGTATCAGTTCGTTCTGCAGTACTTACGAAACGGTTCAATACGGCGACTCGAACTCCAAAGGAGTTCAACCTTTCTGCGAAGTTTCGGAAATGCTGCTCCGAAAGAATTGTCGTTGGACAGAGAATTGCGACCTGCCGATTTTCTTGCACAACTTTGAACGCTGCCCGAATGGCAACTTCCGTTTTGCCAAATCCAACGTCACCGCAAATCAAGCGATCCATCGGATTTGGACTTTGCAAATCTGATTTTACATCCCGAATCGCTGCAATCTGACTTGGAGTTTCAATCCATGGAAACGTAGATTCCATCTCCGATTGCCAAGCGGAATCCGCTCCAAATGGTCGTCTTTGAACCACCTGTCTTTCGGCATACAACTTGACCAGGTCTTGCGCGAACGCCCGAGCGTCCTCCTTCGCTTTTGCGATTGTCTTCTGCCATTCGGTTCCGGTGAGCCTATTAATTCTTGGTGAAGCTTCACCCGGATTTAGGTATTTTTGGACCCGATCTAGCTGGTCAGCAGGCACGAACAACTTGTCAGGCGGCGCATATTCGATAAACAAGAACTCCCGTTCAATTCCTTCGATTTGCTTTCGAACCAGCCCTCTAAATATTCCAATTCCAAAGTGGATATGCACAACAAAATCGCCGGGCTTGAGGTCGAGAACTGTTGCGACAGGTGCACCCTCGAGGAACCTGCGCTGTGGCAATCGAAGTCTTCCAACGCCAAAGAGTTCAGCATCGGTAACGACCGCCAACTTTGCTTCCGGCCAAACAAAGCCGCCCGCCAGGTTTCCATGCAGGAGATACGCGCCAGGCT
>JANNJE010000549.1:0-3945 GCA_031405735.1 Armatimonadota bacterium
GCTCAAATAAATGATGCGAGCGGTTATCAAGCTGGTGGCATGATTTAGTGAGAAGGCCCGTGGGAGTGCGCGGGCTTGACCGCGCTTTCGAGACAATTTTTCAATTGCAATTCGTTTATGTGTTTTGCATTGCTTAAAGTCAATAGCGCGGTCAAGCCCGCGCACTCCCAAAGAAATACCAAACACCTATCCGCCCTCCGGAACTCGTTGCTCAAGCTCGCCAGCCGACCATTCGTCAGTTCCTATTTCGGGCAATTCGCCGTCCACCCAACGGCCTGCGCCAGTTTCAGCGAACAACTGAAGCGATTGAGCCTTGCCGTCAAAGCTGAAACTGATGCCACCCCCATCACATGTTCCATCTGGATAGAATCGCAGTTCCCAATCTGTACCGGTCGCATCGTTCTTTCCGATTCTAGCCCCAGAAACCTCAATGTCGTCAGGAACTGAAATACTGTTTCCTATTTGTTGGCCTTCGCTAGACTGAACAATTAACTGGCCAAGTTGGCTATCAAAGGCAAGAACAAGCGTTTCACCACGATTCATTGCATCAGCCCGAATTGTCCGAATGGCACCAGGAAGCTCAATCGTGAACTTTCGAACTGCGTCCCCCCAATTCAGCGGAATTACCCTTGGCAATACGAGTGCCGCAAACATGGCAAAGATAAGCACAACGACGCTAATTTCGATTAACGTAAATCCGTTTTGCTTGCTTTGCCGCCGTGTCACTGCTGTTCGCCAGCACCTTTCAAGATATCTTCGGCTTCGCCCGTTCCACCTTCTGCTCCGTCCCCGCCGTAGCTGCCAAGTATAAAGCTCTCTTCGCCATCTGGGCCTGGGTATTCGTACATATAGTCAAATCCCCATGGGTCTGGCGGAAGAGCATCCATCAAATAAGGCCCCTTCCAATTGTTTACATCAGAAGGTGCCGTGCGAAGGGCTTGCAGTCCTTCTTCTGTGGTCGGATAGCGGCCTACGTCCAAACGAAAAGATTCAACGATAGAGCTTAATCTTGCGATGTCAGTCGCAGCTTTCGACCTTTTCGCGTCCGTAGTTCGGCCAACAATTCTTGGAACGATAAGAGCCGCCAAAATTGCAAGAATAAGCATTACGACAATCAACTCGATCAGCGTAAAACCCTTGCGGCGGAAATTTCCCGATTGGTATTTATTCATCTTCATAGTTTTCTCTAGAGTAATTTAAGGCTTCTTATTTCACAGCGTTTTGAGCTTGGAAAATGGGCAACAGAATTGAAATTACGACAAATCCTACGAACCCGCCCATCGCAAGTACGATGATGGGCTCAAGCATAGACATGAGCTTTCTCATGCCGATGTCAACTTCAAAATCGAGCGAATCGCTGACTCGATTCAGCATTTTCGGCAGATCTCCAGTTTCTTCGCCGATGGCAACCATGTGAGTGAGAACTGGAGGGAAAACGCCGGTATCTTGCATGGCTTGGTGGATAGATCGCCCGTCGCGAACTTCGTCTGCGACTTGGTCACTGGTTCGCTGGAAAAGTCGGTTCCCCGCAGCTAAGCCGGAGAGCCTCAGGGCTTCAAGGATAGGAACTCCGCCAAATACTAGTGTGCTCAGTGTTCTTGCGTATCGAGAAATGACTGCCTTGGTAATCACCTTTCCGACAACAGGCAAACGAAGAACCATACGGTCTCGCATCCAGGCGCCAGTTTCCGACATTGCCCAACCTCGGTAAAGGATATATGCCCCAGCCATGAAAGCCAGAATCATGATGTAATTCTGAGTAATCAGGTTCGTGCCGCCTAACAACAATTTTGTTGAAACCGGCAAATCATCCTTCATATCTCGAAAGACAATGGAGAGCCTTGGCACCACAAATGTAAGAAGGAATATCACCACGCCGACTGCAACCGAGGCTAAAACGGCAGGATATACCATCGCCGCAGACAATTGGCTCCGGCGAGAAACTTCAATCTGCTGAAAGTCAGCGAGCCTCGAGCAAACTTCAGAAAACTGACCGCTCGCTTCTCCTGCCCGCAATGTTTCTGTGAACAAAGGGGGAAATAGCTTAGGGTGCTTTGCTAAAGCTTGGGAAACTGGTAGACCACCTCGAACATCTTCCAATGCGCTCAGAGCAATATCCGCTAAAACTAGACTCTCCGACTGCTCCGCGACTACTTGCAACACTCGGTCAAGGGGCAAGCCTGCGGCGGCAAGGTCTGCCATTCTTCGGCTCATTAGGGCCAGTTCTCCCTTGCTTACCTTTCGACTCTGTCCAAAGGCAGGAGTTTGTGCTTTTGGTTTTTGCTCCGTGATTTCAACGACAAATCTGCCCTCGGTCTTGATTGCCACAATGGCTGCTTCCCGATCATTAGCTTCAATCTGGCCAGACTTTCTAGCGCCTGAAACATCAAGGGCGATGTAAGAGTAACTCGTCATACGGCTTCCCTCTGACATACACGAAGCACTTCTTCGGGAGTCGTCTTGCCACTCAAAACTGCCAATTTCCCATCACCAAGCAAGGATCTCATGCCTTGGGCACGAACCGCATATTCCTTGATCACAGAAGAAGAAACCCGGTCAACCGTCATTCGGCGAACTTCTTCGTCAACAATCAGCAATTCGTAAACTCCTTGTCTTCCTTTGAATCCCGAGCCTTGGCATTTGTCGCAGCCAACGCCTTTTCGAAGATCGCCATTCTTGGCGTCCTCCTTTGAAATCCCAATGGCTTCCAATGCTTCATCGCTGTAATCAAACGGTTTAGCGCAGAACGCACAGTTGCGCCGAACCAGTCGTTGAGCAACAACTCCAATGAGCGACGAAGCAACCAAGTAAGGCTCGACCTCCATATCCATCAGTCGTGTGATCGCACCAGCAGAGTCATTCGTGTGAAGCGTGCTGAAAACAAGGTGCCCGGTTAGCGCGGCATGAATCGAGATTTCAGCAGTTTCATAATCTCGGATTTCACCGACCATGATAATGTCAGGGTCTTGACGAACGATGCTTCGCAGACCGTTCGCGAATGTTAGGCCAATATTGGCGCGAACCTGAATCTGTCCAATGCCTGGAACCTGATATTCGACTGGGTCTTCGATTGTCAAGATGTTCGTGGTTGGCGAATATATCTCTTGAAGCGAGGCGTATAGCGAAGTGGATTTTCCAGAACCAGTTGGTCCCGTTGCCAAAATAATGCCGTACGGCATTGAGATCAGGCGGCGATACTTTTCGAGCACATCTAGGTTCATTCCTAGCTCTTCCATGCCCATCATCGCGGTTCCTTTGTCGAGAATTCGCATGACAGCTCGTTCGCCGAAAACTGTTGGGACAATAGAAACGCGAACGTCAATCTGTCTTCCTGCGATGGTCAGTTTGATTCGTCCATCTTGTGGAAGCCTGCGTTCGGCGATGTTCATTTCGCCAAGGATTTTGATTCGGGAAACCAATGCTGCGTGCATCCTCTTGGAAGGCCGCATCATGTCTCTCAACATGCCGTCAATTCGATACCGAACCTTTACTTCGCGCTCATAAGGTTCGATGTGGATATCGCTCGCACCATCGCGAACTGCTTGAGCAAACAACAGATTTACGGTTTGGACAACCGCCGTTTCTCCGGCAAGCCTTTGCAGATCGGCAAGGTCGGCGTTCTCGTCAATTTCAGTGATGTAGCTTCCATCATCGCCTGAAAGCTCGCCAAGAATGTGCTCCAGAAACTTTTCTTCGATGCGTTCGCGAATGAGAGCCGGATCTGCGGCGACTGGAACCGTTGGAATCCCCAGAACGACCGCCAAGTCATCAACTGCGGCGAGAGAACTCATCGCCCCAATAGCTACAAAGAGCTGTCCGCCATCTTTGTAGATTGGCAATATCTGATGCTTGAGTGCACGACGTCGGAGTACGAGGCATCCATCGCCAACCGCGATTCGCTGAAGGCGCAGGTCAAGGTGGCCGACGCCTCGGTGCGGCAGCAGC
>JANNJE010000550.1:0-5075 GCA_031405735.1 Armatimonadota bacterium
AACTCATCCTCGACTT
Source organism: Armatimonadota bacterium (assembly GCA_031405735.1). Taxonomy (GTDB): domain Bacteria; phylum Armatimonadota; class Fimbriimonadia; order Fimbriimonadales; family Fimbriimonadaceae; genus JANNJE01. The sequence goes on from JANNJE010000550.1 coordinate 17, forward strand.
GAACTCGATGGAGTCGCCATACGGGGTGATTTTGGAGCGGTGCATCAACCACTCCCGTGCCTTGCACACGTTGAAGTATTTCAACGACCGTGGCGTTCGAACAGTAAACAAATATGAAACTGCCAACATTTGTGGCGACAAATTGCTGACTTCGTTTGCGCTGGTCAAAGCTGGAGTTCCAGTTCCTCGCAACATGGTGGCTTATACCGAGGAGTCGGCAATTCAAGCTATTGAGGAAATGGGCTATCCCGTTGTTTTGAAGCCTGCTGTCGGTTCCTGGGGACGGTTGCTGGCAAAGATAAACGATCGCGATGCGGCTGAAGCGGTGCTAGAACACAAAAAAGTTCTGGGATCGTACCACCATTCGACTTACTACATACAAGAGTTCATTCCCACGGGCGGGAGCGACATTCGAGCCTTTGTGATCGGTGGCGTCCTCATCGCTGCTATCAATCGAAAGGCAGACCACTGGATTACAAACACGGCTAGAGGCGGCATTGCTTCGAACTACCCACTAAACAAGGACCTCGCCGATATTTGCGAAGCTGCTGCAAAAGCTGTTGATGGCGATATCGTGGCGATTGACGTTTTTGATACTGCCAAAGGCTACATGATCAACGAAGTCAATTACACCATGGAGTTTCGCAACTCCGTTCAAACGACTGGCGTGGACATATCCGGAAAGATAGCGGAGTACGTGATCGAACTGGCACGGAGCCGCGCTTGATTGACGTAAGCATTGTTGGTGGTTCGGGATACACGGGAGGCGAGGCCCTTCGAATTCTCTTGGGGCATCCAGAATTCAATGTGAAGCAAATCACCAGTGAAAAAAACGCTGGCAAGTTCGTCCACATAACCCACCCAAACTTGCGATCAGCTACGAAATTGAAATACGCCTCTCTAAACGACCTGGAGCCTGCCGATTGGCTGCTTCTGTGTCTTCCTCACGGTGAGAGCCAAACTCGCATCGTTGCTTTGGAGAAGCTTGCGCCGCGCATAGCCGACCTTTCAGCAGATTTTCGAATCCGCGATGAGTCGCTGTATCAAAAATACTACGGAGAAGCTCACCAAACGCCCTCTCGTTTGGGAACGTTTGTTTACTCGCTTCCCGAACGGAATCGTTATGACATTCGTTCGGCTACCCATTTGAGCGGTTGCGGGTGCATCGCGACCAGTGTAATCACGGCACTTTGGCCGCTTTTTCAGGCTGGAATTATTGAAGATCGCCGTATATGGGTGGACGCCAAGATCGGATCATCCGCTGCAGGCGCTTCGCCATCTGAAGGCTCTCATCATCCCGAACGCGCAGGTTCGTTGCGGAGTTTTAAGCCAACTGGACATCGGCATACTGGGGAGATCATTGAAAACCTATCAACTGAGACAGGAAGACCGGAAGTCCACTTATCGGCAACGGCTACTGACTCGGTTCGCGGAATCCTCAGCACATGCCAAATGATCCTGAACAAACCCATGACGGAACTCGAAATCCGCACCATTTACCGCGAAGCCTACAACGACGAGCCGTTTATTCGAATCGTGAAGGAATCTCGAGGAATCTATCGTTACCCCGAACCCAAATTGCTCGCTGGAACGAATCATTGCGATATCGGCTTTGAACTTGATGAGGAAAGTGGGCGGCTTGTAGTGTTGTCCGCCATTGACAACTTGGTGAAGGGAAGTGCAGGAAATGTGGTTCAAGGAATGAACATCGTTCACGGATTCGACGAAAGGGCTGGGCTGGAGTTCCCAGGGCTTCATCCGGTGTAACAGCAATGATTATCGTCAAAATCGGCGGAGCTAAGGGTATTGATGACGGGCCAGTGCTTGATGACATTCGAGATCTTGTCGGAAAAGGTGAGAGGGTCATTTTGGTTCACGGTGGTTCAGAGGAAACAAACGAGCTTTCTGCCCAGTTGGGGCATCCTCCTAAATTCGTGACTTCCGTTTCTGGTTTTTCGAGCCGCTTCACCGACCGCCGAACAATGGAGATTTTCACGATGGTTTACTGTGGCCGTCGAAATAAGGCGATTGTCGAGGGACTTCAGCAACGAGGGGTGAATGCTGTTGGCCTGAGCGGTGCAGATGGTCGAATCTTTGAAGGGCCGATCAAGACATCAGTTAAGGTTATCGAAAATGGAAAAAAACTTGTTCTGCACGGTGATCACACAGGAAAAGTTTCCCAGGTTAACCGGCAACTACTTGATCTGCTGTTGCAAAATGGCTACGTTCCGGTTCTTACACCGCCGGCCATTTCGGAAGGAACTTCAATACTCATGAACGTGGATGGCGACAGAGCCTCCGCAATGCTTGCATCTGCGTATGGAGCCGAATCACTTGTAATTCTGAGTAATGTGCCAGGACTGCTGAAGGACATTGGCGCAGACCACGCCGATGCTGAAAATCTTGTGCAACAAATTAACCTTAGCACATGTGCAAATCCATACGAATTCGCTGAGGGACGTATGAAAAAGAAGATTATGGGAGCGATAGAGGCCATAGAGAATGGCGTAAAGCGGGTCGTGTTATCTGCTGCGAATCATCCTCACCCAATCGTTTCAGCCCTTGGCGGCAAAGGGACGCACATCTTTGCTTCGACTGGCACGATATTCAAAGCGAGTGAAGCCGATGCAGAGTAACGACCCACGAGAATTCGAGAACCGGTTCGGCGCTGGGACCTATCAGAAGCGAGACATTGCAATCGTGCGCGGCGAAGGTTGCTATGTTTTCGATACCAACGGTAAACGATATCTTGACTGCGTTGCAGGCATCGGTGCGGCACTCCTCGGACATGCTCACCCTGCCATCGTCAAAGCTGTTACAGAACAGGTAAAGACAATTTCATCCGTTCCTGAACTGTTTTGCAACCCGGTTCGAGCTGAGTTTCAAGAGAGGTTTGTAGCCACCTTACCGCCGTCCTTTGAGCGAGTCTTTTTGTGCAATTCTGGAACGGAAGCCATTGAAGGCGCGCTCAAGTTTGCAAGGCTCGCAACAGGTGGGCACGGAGTTATCGCTCTAAAGGGCGGTTACCACGGAAAGACATTGGGGGCACTTTCGGCGACGGCGGAAGAAAAGTACCGTGAACCGTTTGCTCCGCTTTTGGAAGGATTTCGCCATGTCTCGAATCAGAATATTGACTCGTTGTCGCAAGAGCTAGAGCGCGATCCGCTCGTCGGGGCATTCGTTTTTGAAGCCATCCAAGGCGAGAGCGGAGTTCGCCCTATTGATTCAGAATTCCTTCAGCGAGCATGCGATTTGGCAAGGGAATCCGGGGCAATGATTATCGCCGACGAAGTGCAATGCGGAATGGGACGTACCGGCAAGATGTGGGGGTTCGAAGATGCTGGAGTTGAACCTGATCTTGTCTGCGCCTCAAAGGGAATCGCGGGCGGAATACCGATGGGTGCAATTGGAATCGGCAATCGGATTCCTCCTTTGCCGCCGCTTTGCCATACTTCAACATTTGGCGGCAACCCTCTCGCTTGCGCCGCTGGTCTTGCGGTGTTGGAAACTCTCCAAGAAGTTAGCTTGCTCGGCAACGCCGACCGCCAGGGAACTAGGATCAATGAAGCGATCATCAGTGCTGATCTCAAACGAGTTAGGGAAGTCCGAGGTCGTGGCCTCATGATCGGAATTGAGCTAAAAGAGCACGCTGGGCCTTTTTTGCAACCTTTGGCAGACTCCGGGCTCCTCGTTCTACTTGCCGGGCAGCGAGTCATTCGGCTGCTTCCGCCCCTGATCCTTTCGGACGATCAGTCAGATTTCATCGCAACAACGCTTGCTGAGGTGCTCGGCACACTATGACCGCACTTTCACCCGAAGCCTTTCTTGAGGAGTTGGTTCGGATTCGGTCCGTTTCTGGCGAAGAAGGTGAAGCCAGCGAATTCGCAGTAGCCCAAATGAAGTTGCTTGGCTATTCCGAAGCCTACGTTGATCAAGCAGGCAGTGCTGTCGGCATCTGGGGCCGAAAGGGCGGTTCGCCCCGCATCAAACTTCTCGGCCATATTGATACCGTTCCTGGCTACATCCCGGTTCGCGTTGAGGATTACATCCTTTATGGACGCGGATCGGTGGATGCAAAAGGATCTCTCGCGACGTTCATTCATGCTGCTGCGAGCCTCCCCAAGGACACTCAGGCAGAAATTGTAGTGATCGGGGCAACTGAAGAAGAGGCCGCTACATCGAAAGGTGCCCGTCAAGTGCTTTTTGATTGGAGTGAACCTGATTTCTGCATTATCGGCGAGCCGTCTGGGACGAATGGAGTAACTTTGGGCTACAAGGGAAGGCTTCTCATGGACATTTTAGTAAGTCGCCCAGGAACCCACACGGCCCATGCCCACCAATCGGTAGGTGAGGGTGCAATCGCTATATTTGCGAGTTTGCAAAGTCTTGTCAACCGCTTAAATGAAGGCAAGGAGGGCATTTTTGATCGGCTCGATTGCTCTCTTCGAAGCTTCAACACGATTTCTGACGGAATTGGGGATGTTGCACAAATGACTCTTGGCTTTCGGCTCGGGCCATCGGATGTTGGCAGCCAACTTGAATCTGAACTACGAACCGCTGCAATCAGCACAGTACTGGAAGACGGCTTTTCGGTCGAGATATTCTTTCGCGGCCAAGAATCGGCGATCCGTCGCGACCGTCGTAATCCATTGGTCAGTGCCCTTTTTGCTTCTATACGCTCCGCGGGAATGGAACCTAAGACTCTGGTTAAGACGGGCACCGCCGATATGAATGTGGTTGGCGCTTGTTGGTCTTGTCCTATTTGTGCATACGGCCCTGGGGATTCCGCGCTGGATCACACAAGGATTTATATGTTGGCAATAAGGTTTATTTCAGGGGCTTAATAGAGTTTTCGAATGTCTGCGAAAAGGATTGCTATTATTGCGGCATCCGAAATTCTAATTTTTTAGTCCATCGCTATAATCTGACTGACAGCGAAATACTCGATGCCGCCCGTTTTGTGGATGAGAACAGGTTTGGTTCGGTTGTGCTCCAGTCCGGCGAAAACAGCTCTCCGGCTTTTGCCGATCGGATTACAAATTTAGTCCGACAGATCAAG
>JANNJE010000551.1:0-3661 GCA_031405735.1 Armatimonadota bacterium
TGTTCGGCCGACCGTTACGCACCGCACAGTTCGCACCGCACCGCTTCTCTTTTCAAAAGCTGACCCGTCGGCGCTTTACTACGCTGGAAATATCCTCTTTCGAACCAAAGATGGCGGGAAGAATTGGGAGACGCTATCCCCAGACTTGAGTCGAGAGAAGATTGACTTGATTCCTGATTCAGTCGGAAAATATGCGACTCCGGAAATGAAAACAATGCCTCGGCGAGGCGTCATTTACACGATTGCGCCTTCTCCTCGAGATGCTAGAGTGATCTGGTGCGGAACTGATGATGGGCTCTTTTGGGTTTCGAACAATGACGGCAAGAATTGGGAAGATGTAACGCGAGGTGTCCTTACTCCTTGGTCTAAGGTCTCAATCATGGACGCCGGCCATTTCGATACTCAAACCTGTTATGCTGCCGTGAATCGGATTCGGTGCAACGACTACAAGCCGCACATCTACAAAACGCACGATGGTGGAATTTCCTGGAAGGAGATTGTAAACGGCTTGCCCGAAGGGCCGGTGAACGTGGTTCGGGAAGACCCGATTCGGCCAGGGCTACTGTTTTGCGGCACAGAAATTGGAGTCTATTATTCGATTGATGACGGGGCAAATTGGCAACCTCTTCGGCTCAATATGCCTGCCACTTCGATTCGTGATTTGGTGATTCACGAAAGTGATTTAGTGATCGCTACACATGGCCGAAGTTTTTGGATTTTGGACAACTTTTCTCTGCTTCGCACTTTTGGCACCAACGCCCTAATGAGTCAGATGTTCCCGGTCGAGCCAGCTTATTTGTTTGAGCGCAACCGAAATTCGGATACGCCTCTGCCTCAGGATGAGCCTGTCGGGCAGAACCCTCCGGATGGAGTGATGATCGATTTTCAGTTAGCAGCCGATGCTAAATCTATCAAAATAGACATTCTGGATTCGTTTGGCACCGTAGTCCGGGCATTTGATTCCGCGAATCCTCCAAAGCCTGTCGACCCGAAAGCGATTACGGTGATGGAAGGATGGGCGCTGAAGCCTTGGAAGCTTTCGACGACGAAGGGCATACACCGATTGGTTTGGGACTTACGCTCTGAGCCGCCAGCCGGTGGCGGAGGGCGTGGGGGCTTGCCAATCTCAGCTGTATGGGGCAGAACGCCTTATTCTGCTCAGGGGGCGATGGTTGCTGCGGGGACGTATACGGTCAGGCTTACGGTAGAGAATGAAAGTGGGACTAATGTGGTTTCAGGACTGGTAAAGGTAGTAACGGATCCGAGGAAGTAGCGATTGCTGCACTCTGCTTTTTTGCCCAACTGGCATATTGCTCGATATCCTCGTAAGGCACTTCCCAAAATTTGGGCACTCTGGGATTATTTTGAGTTACAAATAAGAGTTTCTCCCGCTTCGATGTCGAGCTTTGAATGTCACATGTAGGCGGTCTGATGAGTGCCAATTGAATTTGGTCAGATCGCTTAATGTGGCTGTCAGCAAAACCTGCAATGAGCACTCTTTGTCCTGTATTGTTGTACGCATTGCCAGTCAAAATAATCGTTTGAGAAGGCTCCTCCAATGCAGAAATTGGACCCAATACCAGACGAACTGGTACTTTGTCCTTCGTTGTTTCTTTGTTGAGAACGAACTGAAATCGGTAGTCCGTTCCGCTTTTTTTAAAATCCGCCAGTGAATAAGTGTAAATGCGGTGTAGTTCTTGGCGAGCGCCATAAACTCTTAGTGGGTCCAATCCAAATTCAAATGGATGAACGAATGGGGGCTTGTCGTCATGGTCCGTTGTATACATCACGAAACCAGTTGCAAGTTGTTTCGCATTGGAGACGGTTGCTGAAAGACGATAATCTCGTTTTTCTCCTTTCATTAAGTTAAAAATGATCACTAAGACAGAAAGAACAATGACTGTCACTAGCAAAGCGACCAAACTACGGTTCTCGCGGTCTGAGCGAATCATTTCCTCCGTCCCCTAGCCCACTTCTCGTATCGCTCGACATCCTCATAAGGCACTTCCCAGAATTCTGGAGGTTTTGTTTCCTCTTTCAGAGCGTAACGAAGTTCGTTCAAATTAAGATTTAGGTTCGGAAAATCACCCCTGGGAGGCACGACTGCTTTCAATTGCGACTTCTCGTATTTCCTCACTGGTCCATCTGCGAATCCAGCAACGATGAACTCGATTCCTTCCCAATTTTTCACATTGCCAGTCAATACAATGGTCTGTGAATAGTCCTTGTCTTCAAGTATCGGCCCCAAGATGAGACGTAATGGATTTCCGTTCTTGATTGTCTTCCTGTTGAGCACGTATTGAAAACGGAAGTCAGTGGTCCCTCGCTTTCGCCCTTCTGAATGAGGTGGATAGCGAATCGAATGAATCTCCCCATTCTTGATATACGTTTCAAGCGGGTCATCGCCAAATTCAAACGGGTGAACAAATGGTGGCTTCTCGTCATAGTCTGATGCATAAATAAGAATCGCAAATGTGAGTTGCTTTGCGTTCGAATAGGTACTTGACATCGGAGCACCCCTTCCCTCGTGCAGTGGAGTTGGAAATAGGATTGCCACACAAATTGCGAAGATCGCAACAATTAGAATCACTTCAAACAAGCTCAGCTTCCTCTTGATCTTCATTTCTGCCCCCCACCTGCCTTCGCCGCCATTTCGACTGCCTCATAAGACACTGCCCAGAATTTGGGCGGAGATTTGTCCTCAGAGAGCGTGTAAATGAGTTCATCTAGTCGAAACGGATTTGGAAAATCGCCTCCGCGGGGTATTGCAGCACGTAATATTTCCGGCTTATTAGCTCGAACGTGCCCGTCAACAAACCCAGCCACCACAAATACCCCCTCTTTGCTAGACGTCATTTGGCTCGTCACATTTATGACTTTTTCAGGTGCTTCGATCTTGTCAATTGGACCTAAAACCAGCCTAGTGGGTGCGGCATTTAGAAAACAGTACGAATTGAGCACATATTGAAATCGGTGCTGGGTTGTATTCGGCAAGCGTTTCTTAGCGGTGGGATGAAACGGATTTTCGTGAAGGTCTTTGTTTTTTAGATAGGGGTCAAGGGGATCAACTCCAAACTCGAAAGGATGTACGAACGGATACTTTTCGTCAGAGTCGGAGGCGTACATGATTATGCCTAACCCAATTTGCTTGACATTGCTGAGAACACGTGTTCTCCTACCTCCACTAGAATTGTAGATTGTAGGTAAGAGTACGAAATATCCATAAGATAGAATAAGTGCAACCAGAACACCGATTGCGATCCAGTCAGCAGTGGAATATCGTTTCTCGCCAGTCGTTGTCACCCCATCAATCCCATTCTACGACAACCAACTTGTGTTTTCAAACGAAATTGCCAGAATTGGACTGAAAACCAGCTAAACTTCCCCGATGCAGCAAGTCGCCAAGCCTCAATCGCTCTGGAGCGTGATTTTCGCCTCCTCTGCCGGAACGCTCATCGAGTGGTACGACTTTTACATCTTTGGATCGCTGGCGACTGTTCTTGCAAGCCAGTTCTTCCCGAAAGGCAATGAGGCGCTTGGCCTGATCGTGACCCTTGCCACGTTTGCAACTGGGTTCATTGTGCGTCCGTTCGGCGCAATCTTTTTTGGGCGAATGGGAGATTTGGTGGGCCGAAAGCACACCTTCATGCTCACACTGCTG
>JANNJE010000552.1:0-1135 GCA_031405735.1 Armatimonadota bacterium
CCATAGGTAAATCGCCGGTTTGCAATCGGGTCATTACTCGAATTGAGGCCGGGGAAACTATTTTTTTGTTCGTTTGAGACGTGAACGCTAGGATAAATCGCATCATGTCTTCGGCAGTCGAATAGAGCCCGCCCGCGCCATTTGCAAAATGAGCGCCCTTTCTCGTGGCATCGTGAGTAAATGGGATTAATGAGCCTTCATCGTTTTGTCCGTAAGCGGTAGCCAGCCGTGGATAATCTGACGGAGGCAAAAAGAAATGAGTGTCCTTCATCCCGAGCGGATCAAAGATTCGCAACTGGACATATTTCTCAAAGGGCACTTTCGTAGCCATTTCAACAATTGCAGCAGCAGTAGAGAATCCGACACCGCTGTAAGCAACCGCAGAACCAGGTTGAGTTTCCAATGGTGCTTTGCCAAGTCGGCTTGCATATTCTCTTAAAGTCAGCTTGAATTTTTCGTCGTCTGATATCCCACCAGGATCATTTGAGCTGAGCCCCGAAGTATGTGTTAACAAATGGCGAATTGTCAGTTTCTTCTTCAGTGGAATCGTTCCATCAGATGACTTCACTTGGACTGTCCTGAACGAGGGCAAATATTTTTCAATAGGATCATCAAGGTTCAAAAGCCCTTCTTCCGCCGCAATTACAACTGCGGCAGCCGTTACAGGTTTTGTCATAGACCAAACCTGAAACTTTGAGTCCCGTCTCATCGCTCGCTTATTAGCAATATTCGACCATCCGTTGGCTTCAAAATGGATGGAATTACCATTTCGAACGACAAGAGTGACCGTTCCTGCGGTTCGTCTTTTGGAAACTTGCTCTTTGAGCCGCTTATTGAGCAAGGCGAGCCGGTTGGAGTCAAAACCCAAATAGGTGCTGTTTGGCTGCAAAATCGGTGCCTTGAAACTAGGTTGCTGCTGTGCAGCGAGGGCGATTGCAATTGTGAAGTGAAGTGACATAAGATTTCACAAGATTTAGATTTCAGTTTGTCGAACAACGTCAATAATTGTTCCATCCACCCAAGTGACCAATCCAATGATTCGGCCTTCTTGAGATGCGGGCTTTGGAGCTCCGCCCGCCAATAGTTCCGTGCGTTCCTTGATTTCTTGAAGAGTGACTAGAGGTAAATTTGAACC
>JANNJE010000553.1:0-2129 GCA_031405735.1 Armatimonadota bacterium
GGAGAATCTCATAAGTAGCCGGAAGCATTGGAGTCTTGCTTGCTGCTTTGCTTGGACCAAACCGAGCGAGTCCGCCCAAAACATAAGGTCTGGACAGAGGATGCACAAAGAGGACAATGAATGCGCCAAGTGCTGCGCCTGCCGCAACACGGCTCAGCGGGCTCATTGTACGGGGTTGGAATGATCCGAAACACTAGGAGTAGGAAACATTGGCGACTGCACACGCCTAGCCTCTCCTGTTGCCCTGAAAACAGGCAACTGGTTCGGTTTTGAAACAAAGTGCACAACTGCCAAAATAGTCAGTCCGGCAATGGTCGCGCCAGCAAGTGCTGGCGACCAATATGAAAACGAAGTCTTCCTTAGTGAAACACGAGCAAGTCGAATCACACGATCGTCAAATCCCTTTGAAATAATTGGTTCAATTTGACAGGTTCGCAACAAGTTGATTCCATAATCAGTTTCATGGTATTGGGCACACCTGTCGCATTCCCTTCCGTGAAGTTCTACAAATTCTAACTCCGAATTCGACATTTCATCTTCGCTCTTGGCGTTGATAATGTAGCTGAACTTGCTACAACGATTCCAAAAAATCTTCACTCTGCAATTGCCTCCAACCAAAGTTTTCGGAATCGCTCTCTGGCTGAGTGCAACCTGGATCGAACGGTTCCAATTGGTACGTGCATGCATTCGGCAACCTCGTCATAACTGAGTTGTTCCATTTCTCTTAATACGAGGGTTGCACGGAGGTCGTAGGGCAATTGGCTTAGAATTTTTTCAATTACCACTTTTGTTTCGATATTTAGTCCTTCGTGAGGTTGCACTTCTTCAAATTCGGCAGGCTCGGCTCTTTTCAGTCGTAGCCGATCCATGCAAAGTCGAACGCAAATGCGATAGAGATATCCAGAAAATGCCTTGTCTTCTCTTAGGCGAGGAAGCTCCCGAAATGCTTTCAAAAACGATTCTTGGGCAACGTCCTCTGCCTCGTAACGATCTCGCAAAAGATTTGCAGCAGTCCGAATCAAGCGGCTTCGATGCCTGCCTACTAGATGAGACATGGCTGTCTCGTCGTGCCTACGACTACGAGCAACCCATGCCCATTCCTCGTGGGCCTGCTCAGCTTTTGAAATTCTAAAGATGTCTATATCAACCATGGCAATACAAATACAATAGCACGTCTTTTGTTTAGACGGTAGTGTTTTCTACATTTGTTCGTTAATTAATTGCGAAATCGGTAGAATCTGATAGTTTTATATGCCAATCATCTGGTCTCTACCTCCAAGTGTTGCTGTCTTCGGCCAGGAGGTCCAAATTGTCAAATTGACTGAGTCGCTCCGCATAACTGCAAAATCGCACACCTTCAAGCGCATTGACTCAGTTGCGGAGTTTACAGGTGATGTGGAAGCAGTATTCGGAGTGACAAAGCTCAATGGAGACCAAATCACTTTCTACTTGCCAGCGGGATCCTCTAAGTCATTTCTTAGAAAGGCAATTGCGAAGGGAAACGTAACATTGATTGATCCCGATGGCACAATCTCGGCGCAGCGCCTCGAATTCGATTGGGAAACTGGAATAGGAACGGCGTCTGAAGCGGTCGTGACCATAGCTGGAATGGAACTTAGAGTAGCCCAAATTGATATACAGCCAGGTCAATGGACTCTGAACGAGGTCAACGCAAGTTTGTGCAAAGAAGAGCACATCGGTTTTGCGAGCAAGAAATTGGTTTACCGCCCATCAGAGCGGGCAACTTTTTACGATGCGCAACTGAAACTTTTCGGCAAAACTGTCCTCGGTCTAAAGTCGCAATCATTTGATCTTGGCCCGGAGGGAAGAACGGCATTCTGGCCCGACGTCGTAATCGGAGGCTCAAGAGGAATAGGCGTTCAGTGGACCGGCCGCTACAAAATCACGGACGAATTGCGGTTTGGGACGAGGTTTGGCACCTCTACAAGTTCAAGTCCTTGGGGTCAAGCCTACTTGACGCAGGGATTACTAGCCAAAGGAAGCCCAATTCGCACCCCAAGGTCAGATTCCGCTGAAGTTGCAGGTAACGGCTTTTTCGAAAACGTAAATGTTCGCGACCCTGAGGCAGAAATTTCAAAGGAAAGGGAAGCTAGGGGATCTATCAGTCT
>JANNJE010000554.1:0-10732 GCA_031405735.1 Armatimonadota bacterium
ATTCCGGCGGGATTCGGCTCATGCTGTGCTCATTGTTGGCGGAAATCTTGGTGGATATCTGTCTCCTTGTGGATGCACGAAGCCAATGTCGGGAGGCATACTGCGGAGAAGCACTCTTGTTCGCCAACTGTCCTTCGGGAAGGCAGCAACAATTATTGAAACTGGGCCTTTGGTATTGGGTAACTCCAAGCAGGATCAGCTCAAGTTAGAAGCGATTGGCGAAGTGTCGGCCAAGCTGGATGTGGCCGCGATCGCCATAACGAAGCGAGAGGCTGGACTCGGTATCGGTGCAATTGTTTCTTTACAAAATCTTGTTGGCCCGAAGCTGGTTCACTCCGAGTTTTTGCCGGATAACAGGCCAAGAATTGAACCACTGGTTTTTCATCGAGGATTTGTGATCGGCTCGCTTACTGATCCCCCCAAATTTGTACCTACCGTCTTAGGTGAAACCGCCCGGACCCAACGATTGGCGATAAGCGATTTGGTTTCGACTGCACAAGATGCCGAAGCAATATCAGTGCTCATTTTTGATGGGCCGCTCGCTACGGCGAAGGTGCTACCCGGTGTTGAGAAGGTAGATATAGTGATCTATACATCCAACGGCCCAGCAATTTCAAAACAAGAACAGCTTGGCAACTGCAAGTTCTTTTCGCCTGGAGAAAAGGGAAAATACCTCTTAGCACTCGATTTTGATGGCAACCAATTCTCTCAAGCAAGATCGGTAGAAATAGTCGCAAGCACGAAGGACGATGTCTTTACAAAGACTGTTTTTGAACGATACTTGGCGAGAGTAAAGGGTGCAGGGCTCCTCGCAAAAGTGCCTCGAAAGCCGGGCAAGAGCTTTGCCGGAAATGCCAAATGCATGTCTTGTCATCCTGCAGCCGCAAAGGTTTGGAAGTCCTCAAAGCATGCACAGGCACTCGCTACTCTTGCCAAAACAAAGCAAGATTGGGACCCAGATTGCGTTGGATGCCATGTTGTCGGACTCAATTCTAATCCTGGATTTAAGAGCCTCAAAGCAACCCCGCAGTTGGCGAACGTAGGCTGCGAATCTTGTCATGGAGCTGGATTAGACCATTCAAAGACACCGTTGAAATTCCGTCTGCCGAAAGTTGGCGGAAAGTCTTGCCAGCCCTGCCATGTTCCAGACCATAGTCCACAGTTTGAATTTGCAAAATTTTGGCCCAAGATTCGCCATTGAATTCCAAATGGGACAAATATTGAAATTTGTGGAAAAGATTAGCAAAAGCTCAGAAACAGACTTTTTGCAAGATAATCGCAGAAAACGAGCGATAAGTGCTTTATTTTTGCCATTGAACGCCACTTGACCATTGCGACGCAATTGCGAAAAATGGAGTTGTTTATTGTTTGCTTTTTTGCGAAGGGAAATCAAGGGTTCAGGAAGAGATTTTGACGATGGATCGTAGTTCGAGCGCGACTCTAAATTATCCCATTCAACCGATAGCAATTCGTCCGAGAATGTCGGACATCTTGTTTTCCTTTGCTGAAAAGGACTTCGCTAACTTTGGCGTCGTTCCTTCAAACATCCGTGCGGTCGAGTCCGCGATTCGCTTTTCGAGTGGAATCAATCCATTTGTAGCGATTATAGGGCCGAGCGGATGGGGCAAGAGCCATTTATTATTAGCAGCTGCCGACCAAATGGGTCGTGATAGGGATCATGGCCTTGTCCAAGTCATTTCTGCACAAGATTGGGTGGCAAACAATCGAGCTCGAGTGACGCACGGACCCCTGATTTTGGATAATGCACAAGAATTGATTCAAAAATCCCGAACTCGAAACCAGTTCCAAATCATGCTCGAACGGCGGCTAAAGAGCGGAAGGCCAACGTTGCTGAGCTTTACAGATTCAAAAGTGACTCGCGCCATTCGGCAGGCATTGCCGAATTCTCGCGAATGGGTCGTGGCCACGATCAAGTGCGCACCGTCTGAGGAACGCCAGCGAATCCTTGGCCAGCTTGGCAGAAGAGAATGCGTCGAGCTTTCGGCAACTCTAGAAAGGATTTTGGCATCCAGACTTGAAGGCAATGGGCGCAATATGCTTGGCGCCATAAAGCGGCTTCGACTCGCGCAATCGGATTGGAAAAGTTCGGAATCGGCTTTGCAGGCGTGCGGAATTCTTAATCCGTTCTTTAGCGCGAATTCTGGATGGGACCTTCGTGAGCATATCGCGGAAAAGGCAAAGCAGCTTCAACCCTCTGAATGGGGAAATGTTGTGCCGTTTGACCTCGCCATCTATGTCATGCTCAAAGTCGCACTGTTAGGAGAAGCTGATGTTGCGAAGTTCTTTCGCATCGAGCAATCAAAGGCTTACGTGTTTGCGACAAGATTCTCGGAAAAAGTACAATCCGACCCGCTCATTAGGCAAATTGCCGAGAAATTCGTTCAAAGTGTCGTTGCCGATCTCTAATTGGCCAAAAAGCCAGTAAATAGCCTGTGTAGATTGCCGATCAATCAAAGATATCCTAATGGGTGTGTGTAAAGCAATGCGTTTTGCTTTCACAAATGATTGTTGTTGAATGGGAGAAACCTGAAAACTAAGACTAGTAATGGTTGACTAGTTTTTGGCAATCTGAAGTTAGGGGCGGAATTGAAGACAGTTGCACAATGCAAGCTTAAACCCATTTGGGTGAATCCAGACCACCTCGTTGAAACGGCTCGGCACGTTTTGACGGGTCATCTGGTTCGAGCCATAGGTGTTATGCGAGGCGCCGAATTGGTTGGCACATTTTCCATCGAAAATTTGATGAGCGCCAACGACGCTGACCAGGTTAAAAATGTCATGGGCGCACTCGGAGAAACTGTTGATGTCGCAATGTCTATTCGTGAAGCAGCAGGAATTGTCGCAAATTCTGGCCGAGAATATGTCGCAGTTACTGAAGATGGCCAATTTCGAGGCATTCTTACGGCGTCTATGCTGCTCTCCGACATGGCAAGAACGTGGGATCCGTTGACGGAACTTCCGTGGTCAGATCGTTTGAGAGAATGGGGAATTGAACAGCTTAAGGAAGGGCAAGAGATTTCTATTCTGTTCCTTGATCTTGATGACTTCGGCCAATACAACAAGAAATTTGGCCATATTATTGGCGATACAGTGTTGCAGGCTGTCGCGCATCGCCTGCGAGAAGTGGTGAATCACGAAACGGACGTGCTGGTGCGATATGGTGGCGACGAGTTTGCAATAGGGACAAACCTGCTTCGAGACGATGCCGAAGCACTCGCAAAACATGTACGCGAAGCAGTCAATGGACTTGTCTTCATGGAGACAGAACAATCCATTTCGGCTTCAATAGGCGTTTTTGGTGGCCGCCGAACTCATGAAAGAGAAAAGGTTCACTACGCCGCCACTGTAGACAATTTGATCAACATTGCAAGCCGAAAGTGCATGGAAGCAAAGGGCACGAGCACCCCAGTTGTCGCATCGCCGAAAGAAATTACATTTCAAGCTCATCAAGAAGCTGTCCAATCAGAAAGTCAATTGGAATCGCTAGATGGACCCATTCCAAGTCCAGTACCTGATGCTGCCAATTTGCCTGTCGTTACGGAAGTCTCAGTTGATGAAAATTCCGACCGAGGCGTGAGTATGGTCACTTTGGAGGTCAACGGCGAAATTGTGCGAGGCGTTCATGCCCGAGCAAGCGGAGTGTCGGCGATCGAATCTGTTGCCACGGCCACGGCAAACGCCATAAATCGCCTTCGTCAAGAACTGCGTTACCGCATTGGCGATGTTTCTCTGCAGCAAGCCGACGGCCATGCGGATCGGGTGCTCGTCCGGGGATGGGCTTGGCAAAATGGCGTAGAAGCACCCGTAATGGCAGAATCCCGAATAACAAAGGGGAATGTCATGGCGGCCGCAGACGCAACCGTGTTGGCTGTGGCCAGAATTCTCGTCTGATGACGAGCATATTTTTCAGTTTGAGCGTATGATTCTTCTATGAGTTCATCGTCAAAGGATGATATTTCTGAAATTATTGAGAGGCTTCGCCGCATTTTGCCTGAAAATGACCCAAAGGCAATGCTTCTGCTGGGCACACTTGAGGATCACTTTCGTAGTTCAATCGAAGTGACCGAAGAGCTGAAGCGCCAAATCGTCGAATTTGAAGAGGCGTATACAAAGCTAACTTCTCCCGCAAACCGAACTGGACTCTTCTTAAAGTGGCTCGATGACGATACCGGATTGGTCGTCATCGGCGATTCAGAGTACGTCGTAAATGCCGATCCGAAGCTTGATCGCTCCCCAATCGTTTCGGGTTCAAAAGTTAGACTGAACGAGGCGTATGCCATTTTAGGCGAAGCACCTCTGTCGGAAATCGGTTCAGTTGTCAAAGTTGATGCCGCTTTGGAAGCCGGGAGACTAAGAATTTCGTCTGGCGGTCCAGGGGTGGAAGGGCGAATCATTGGACGTTCGCAAGCTCTCGAGGATAAATCCATTGAAGCTGGTGATTCGGTTCGGTTAGATAGCACCGGAAGGCTTGCGGTCGAGCTTTTTGAAGAAAAGGAAAACAAAGATTTCTTCTTCGAAGAAATCCCAGATACGCCGTGGTCTGCCATTGGGGGCCAAGAGGAGGCGATCCGACTCATTCGAGAGACAATTGAACAGCCGCTGCTTCATCCCGAGATTTATGAGAAGTTTGACAAAAAACCACTCAAAGGAATACTTTTGTTTGGACCTCCCGGATGCGGAAAGACGCTCATTGGGAAGGCTACGGCCTCAAATTTGACAAAGGAATATGCCAAGAGCGTTGGCCATGAAGTTCGCGAATATTTCATGTACATTTCCGGTCCAAAAATCCTGAACATGTGGCTCGGCGAGACCGAGCGAATGGTTCGGGAAATCTTCAGAATTGCCAGAGAAAAGGCAAAGGAAGGAAGGCTAGTCTTTATCTTTTTGGATGAAGCAGAATCTGTTTTGAGAACTCGTTCCTCTGGGCGATGGCTCAACATCAGCAACACGGTTGTGCCTCAGTTTTGTGCCGAACTCGATGGACTTGTGGCGCTTGACAATGTTGTCTTGATGCTGACTTCGAACCGTCCAGATTACATTGACCCGGCAATTCTTCGTCCTGAACGCATAGATCGGAAGATCAAGATCGGCAGACCGGATCGAGAGGCTTCGAGAGAGATTCTGGGACTGTACTTGCACGATTCAATTCCCGTTGACCCGATTCTCCTTGCGAAACATAAGTGCGATTCTGCGGCAGCCAGAAACGAGCTATTGGACCGAACGATTGAAGCGCTTTGGACAGCGAATTCAAGTACCGAGTTTCTCAAAATCATGTATCGAAACGGAACAAGTTCCGTGTTGTACTGGCGCGATTTGGTGAGCGGTGCACTATTGAAATCAGTCGTCGGAAGGGCAAAGGACACTGCAATTCGAAGGGCAATTGCAGATTTAGACGGTGATCACGGAGTTACCGCCGAAGACTTGTCGAAGGCAATCGCCGACGAGTTTCGAGAGAACGAGATATTCCCGAAATCGGATACTCAAGATGATTGGCTCAAATTGTTGGACATCGAGCCTGAGTCAGTTGTTGCAGTCCGCCCTATATCCGGGCAAAGGCCGGAAGGCAGAATGAGGAAGACGATTTCGTGACTTTGGGAGTGCGCGGGCTTGAGCGCGCTTTTGCTTCCGCTTACGGATAACGGACAAAGAATAAAGGGAAAAGTCGGATTTAAGATTTTTCCACTATCCGTTATCCTTTTTCCAATTTCCGGTTCAAAAAGCGCGGTCAAGCCCGCGCACTCCCAAAGCAACCCTAATTATTTGCCTGCGCTCCAGCCTCGGCCAACGAAATCATGCACCAAATTGACCTGTGCAAATCTTCCCAGTCGCCGCCAGTGCGTTCGATCGTATAAGCATCTATTCGAGAGGTCCCAGGTACTCTAACCGCCAGATCTGCCTCTTCCGTCCGATTGAATTCTATTCGAACCGTGTAAGGGGACTCAATTCGGTAGGGAGGAATCGAATTTGCATTTTCTGCCCCTTCGCGCGCGGCATCTTCGATCATTTGCCCCGTTTCGCTCGGATGCTTGACCTGCGACATATATCTGCCAAATCCCTCTTTAACGGCTGCACCTCTTAGCTGAGGAATCAAATCAATCGCTTCTTCACATCCAGCCCGATCACTCGAAATAGCGACAAGCGGCACCCCAAAGTTACCTGCAGTAATCGTTGAAAGGCCAATTTCTCCGGTTAGTTTTCCGTTTATCGACATGCGGTGTACCCTGCCCGAAATTGTGTGTTCCATTACACCGTGCAACGTTCCAGCCATTGCGTGATATCCAATTAGCATTGCTGCATCAAATGAGGAATCAATTCCAACCATCATGCCCTCGAACCTGCTTCCATAGCCTGAGACTAGCTCAATTCCCGGTTCTAACTCATCAATCAGAAGGTTCTTGCTATTGCCGTGCGAGTCCTTGACTACAATTCGTCCAGCACCAGCTTGTCTAGCGCCACGGATAGCTGCATTGATGTCGTGCGTGTACATTCGACGGGCAAATGCAAAATCAAAATGTTCCGATTTAGGCCTGCCGCATTGAGACCAGGCAACTAGGCCAGTAATGCCTTCGATGTCGCCCGAAATGTAAACGTTCATGCAGTTTGGGAGTGTGCGGGCTTGACCGCGCCTTTCGTTCGGTACCGGATAAGTGATAAAGGATAAGAGCGGATGTGGACTTAGACTTGACCCGCATCCATTAGCTCTCTTCCTTTTTCATATTTAAAGCGCGGTCAAGCCCGCGCACTCCCAAACACTATCGAATCGTCGAGGTTGAAGCCAAGACAGCCTGAACCGAGCCGACCTTTAGTCGCTTGGCAATCAGCTCCTTTCGGCCTTTAGCGGCTGAGCCTTCGCAGCCAAAGAACTTATAGCCTTGTCCAGCTACAAACACCTTGAACTTGGCGGTTTGGCCGGTTTCATTGCAACAGCCTTTGTCTCCCTTAGCCATAACGTGCGCGGGAGTTGATTTGCAGCACGACTCTTTGCCTTCCGCCTTCATCGCCATTTTTTCGGCTTCTTGCATGAACTCGACTTCGGCACTCATCTTTTCTCCACCGCATTTGGAAGCTGATTTGGCATCATTGCTACAAGATCCAGCTTGAGCATAGGTCTTCGCGCCCGCTTCTTTCTTGGCGCAACAGTCCTGGGAAAATGAAGTAGCGCAAGAAAGCGCGATCAAAATAGTAAGTACGATTTTCATAGTATCTCCTTCAATAATTAGATTATTACAAATTTTGACGAATCTTGGTTCCTTTTCAATTATCTATTTACAATTTTTTGCACAATTCTAATTGAAATGCCTGCTTCGGCTTCTGAATGAACCAATCGCGAATCCGGTAGAACTCCATTTGTGCAGTCCATTGCGCTCGAAAAAATACGGTCGGCAACGCTTGGAAGCAAATTTGAGAATCAAATTTGGCTGGTTGGCGGAGCCGTGCGCGATGAACTCCTGGGCCGCACGAATTCCGCAGACTTAGATTTAGTAACCGAACTTGACGCAGGAGAACTGGTTCAAACCCTTGTCAATCAGGGAGTTGTTTTAGGCGAGCCGCAGGTTTATCCTCGGTTCGGAACAGCGATGGTGAGAATCGAATCTTCCCAAGTTGAAATCGTTCGCGCCAGAAAGGAGAGCTACCGAGACGATTCCCGCAAGCCAGACACCTCTCCGGCCACATTGCTGGAAGACGCAACGCGTCGTGATTTCACGGTCAACACACTATTGAGGAACTTGCATACGGAGGACTTGTTGGACTTGTTAGGGACCGGTCGAAGTGATCTCGAAGCAAAGATTTTGCGTACGCCGCTCGACCCCAAGGCAACTTTCTTCGACGACCCGCTTAGAATGCTTCGAGCGGTTCGATTCAAATGGAAGTTAGATTTTGAGTTTTCCGAAGGACTTGATGAAGCAATAAAAGAAGAGGCGCATCGGCTCGAAGTTGTTAGCGAAGAAAGAATCCGGGAGGAATTTGAAAAGATACTTCTAGGCCCAAATCCCGACCTTGCTCTAAATGATCTTATGGATTTGGGGCTACTTAAGCAATTCTTGCCCGAGTTCGTAGCGATGAAGGGCGTGGATCAAGGGCATTTTCATCACCTGGATGTGTGGGATCACACGCTTCTTGTGTTGAAAAACGCTAAAACTGACGACCTAATAGTAGCTCTGGCCTGCCTCTTTCACGACATCGCGAAGCCAGTGACCAGATCCATTGACGCTGAAGGAGCCACACGGTTTTTCACTCATGAAGGCATTGGAGCCGAAATGGCGAGAAAGATTCTTCTGAGAATGAAATTTTCACATTCGCTAGTAGAGGACGTTACGCTCTTGGTGAAAAACCACATGCGCCTTGGATCGTGGTCAAAACCGACAACGAGCGCCGCGCGAAGGCTGATTCGAGACATGGGCGAGCACCTGGATCAGCTTTTCGCACTTGTAGTGGCAGATGTGGCTTCCCTTCGCCCAGGCGTCAAAGTCATGGATCTGGAGCCGATTCGGGCTTTGATTGAGGAAGTTCGTGCAATAACGCCGGCGAGCCAGTTGGAAAGCCCACTATCTGGCTCCGAGATCATTGCCGAAATTGGAATCGAGCCTGGCCCAGCGGTTGGGAAGTGGAAGGCATGGTTGACTGAGTTGGTAATTGAGGGTGAGATTGACGTTGGGGATAAGGAGGGGGCACTGAGCCGGCTGAGAAAGAAGCGAGTTGAACTGGCGGACTAAAGACGAGTTCCAAATTCCCCCTCACCCTCAGCTACGCAGGTCCCTCTCCCCCATCAGGCTCCTTCGTCGCGATGGGAGAGAGGGAAATTCTTTTTCTTCCGCCATAATCTTCTCATGTTGCTTGAAGGGAAAAAGGGGCTGGTTCTTTCTGTAACCAACGAAAAGTCCATCGGATGGGCGATTGCCGATGTTGCCAACCAAAACGGCGCGGAGGTCATGGTAGGCGGGCAAAACGACCGAATGCTAGAGCGCATCAATCCGCTGATCGAGGGCCGAGCCGGAATGTCGAGCGTAGCTTGCGACTTTCAAAATGACAATGAGCTGGAAGCACTTGCCAACACTATTGGAGAAAAGTTTGGGAGGTTGGATTTCTTTGTTCATTCAGCAGCCTTTGCAAATCGGGAGGACCTTGCTGGACGGTTCATAGACACACGTCGAGATGGGTTTTCACTGGCTCTTCAGATTTCAGCGTATTCTTTGGTTGCCGTTTGCAAGACATTGGAGCCGCTATTCAATGAAGACGCAAGCGTGATTGCCCTCAGTTATTTGGGAAGCACGAGAACCGTCGGAAACTACAATGTGATGGGGGTTGCCAAAGCCGCGCTCGAATGCAGCGCACGATATTTGGCAACCGACCTTGGCGTAAAGGGAATTCGTGTCAACACGCTTTCCCCCGGCCCAGTGAATACCGTCGCCGCGCGAGGCGTAAAGGGGCTTCTAGACATGATTGACTACGTCCATGAAAAAGCTCCTTTGAAGCGAAGATTCGGACAATACGAGGTCGCTGGCTCTGCCATGTACTTGTTAAGCGATCTAAGCAAAGGGGTGACTGGCCAACTCATCTATGTTGACAGTGGATACAACATTGTTGGGATGTAAAGCCGTCTTGTGATTTATGGGAGTTCGCGTTTTGACCGTACCGCAATGGTCGTTTGGGCGCGATAGAGTTCTCCTAGGTTCGTTTTCTGATTTGCTTGCCGAATCGAACTGTATAAGTCACTATTGCGCTTCTAATGTAGACCATAACCGTACTGTAACGGCATTCTCCGGCGAGTTTGAAGAGGTGGTCTCGATCATTGAGAAAATGGCGGAAATTTGCCTTCCGTCTATTGATTTGAACCGACATGCAGGAAGCCATCCTAGGATAGGGGCGTTAGATGTTTGCCCCTTTGTGCCTTTAGATTTTGAAGCGAGCATCCAAGCTGAACTGCACTTGCGCCATTATGTTCATGAGCTTGCAAAGAAGCTTGGAACTCAATATGAAATTCCGGTCTACCTTTATGAAAAATCGGAAATTGGACCGAAAGAATCTGAACTTTCCGCTTTGAGAAAGGGGGGCTTTGGCGGACTGATTGGAAGAAAGCTCTGTCCCGAATTTGGTCCCGAAATTGCCCATCCTCAATGGGGAGTTGCAACCCTTGGAGTCCGAGACTTCCTGGTTTCAGCAGCCGTGAACCTAAAAAACGATGATGGAACGCAGGCTCGCCGAATTGTCCGCCTGATTCGGTACGCTCGGATGGATGGCGACGAGCGGTTTATGGGAGTTCGTGTAACGGCAATGCCGCTTCCCACGCTCAATCAAATGCAAATCAAGTTTGACTTAACCATGCCAAATCAGACGAGAGTGGATCAAGTGATTGACCTGATCATAAGGGAAGCTACCAGCAATGGAGCGACGCTGGGTGGTACGGAATTGTTCGGTCCCATTCGTCCGGTAGATGTGCCGTACGCAACTCGAGTCAAGATTGATGAGAATCAGATCGTCGAGGGTGCGGCTTGAAGTTCGATTTAGGCATTCTTGGCGGGGGGCAACTCGCCCGAATGTCAATCATGGCAGCGCAACGGATGGGATATTCGTGCCTTTCGCTTGACCCAGACGAGAATTCCCCTGCCTCTCAAATCGCTCATAACTTGGTTTCGAACTTGGATGACTCAGATGCCATCGCCGAAATTCTTGAAAAATGCAAGTTTGTAACTCTGGAAAATGAGTTCATTCC
>JANNJE010000555.1:0-4466 GCA_031405735.1 Armatimonadota bacterium
CACAGACGTGGGGATTTGGATTCACACCAGAAACCGACCCTGGAAGGGTCGCAGATTCAGTCGGATTCTGGACTCTGGCATCCCTTCAGGATGCTATTCTCGGGCGTAATCTGAACCCGGGGTCTCTCAAGTTCGACCACGGGTTACATTCTTTGATCCTTTCAGGATCACTTCTCAACAGTCAACCTGAAGGTCTTGAGATATTCAATTCATTAGAAGATTATGTGAAATCGTTTGCCAAAGACTCCTGGTTCGCGCACTCCCAAAGGCAACCCAATCTACCCTCCCATGCGTCATAACAATCGTTATGCATTGGATCGCACTCGTTATTGCCACCGTCATCCTTCAAGCTCCCGAAGAGGCGTTTTTCGATGATCTCAGAACCGCGGTTTCTTCAAACAACCCTGCGAAGGTGATCCCGTTTTTTGCGAACCGCCAATATTCGGAGTACTTTTTAGCGGCTGCGGGCAGAAGGCAGATGAGAAATTTCCGCGTTCACATGATTCCCGCACCTCCCGGCAGAACTAAAGAGGGTGCTTACTGGGCGATTTTTTCGGCACAACAAGAAATCCAATCTGATCACGACATTGTCCACCCTGTCATTCGAACCGGCGATGGCTATCGTCTAGGCCCGGAAATCGCGGAATGGGAACCTGATCCTTACCGAATACAGCATCTCGACATTTCGGCAAAGATCTTCCCTACAACATCGAAACTTTGGGTGGATTGCAATGCAAAAATGTTGGTTGGCAAGAGTCCAGCAGCGCAAATGTTCCGGCTAGGGTTGCAATACTCTTTGCTCTCGGCACAAGCTGATTCAAAGCCAGTTGAAATTCTATCCGGCTCCGACACTGATATCTCCCGACCTAAATTCGGACAAATAATAAAGGCCGGAGGACTTGTAGTTTATTGGTCCACCAATCCAGCAAGCCAAATTCGTCTTGTTTACGATGGCAATGTCCGCAGCGCAGAGGAAGACAAAATCAGCAATACCTTTGCGTATCTCACAGCCTGGTGGACGCCAAGCATCGGACGGCTCCCACACTCAACCACGACCCAGGTAGAGGGGCCGAAGGATTGGGTGATTGTGAGCGAAGGCGAACCTGTTCCAGCAACAATGGTGCCAAGTAGCCCAGACCGCCAAGTGGTTTCCTTCCGATGCGATGTCCCGATCACCTTTCCCAAAATTGTTGGAGGAAAATATTCTCTGGCAGCGGAAACCAGCGATGCAGGAAGAACTTTTCGTTCCTACCAAATCGAACCCGTCGAGAAGGAACGTGGCGAGCGCGACGTGGCGGCCATTCGCGAGGCGGTGAAATGGTACGAAGTCAACATTGGTAAGTTCCCGTTTTCTAGCTACTCGTGCTTCGATGCAGACACCTATTACGGCATCGAGAGCTACAGCTACACGCTTTTGAGAAGAAACATCACGAGCCGATTTGTGACTCACGAGCTTGGGCACACCTATTTTGGCGGCTTGGTGCCTTGCGCCTACACCAAGGACACCTGGAACGAGAGCGTCACTCAGTATGTGGACAGCGTGGTGTATCACAACAACTCGGATCAAACGCTTGAGGGGGCTTTGCGAACGATGCAGGTGCCTGTGCCTCTTTCCAAAATGTCCATTCCTCACGAATTTCAAAGTGCAACCTATTCTCGCGGGGCATATGTATTGAAGATGCTTGAGAACGAAATTGGATCTGAGGCGATGCTCTCCGCGCTAAGAGACATGGTAGCGACTCGAAAGGGAATGGAAACGACTTGGCCGATTATTCGAACTTATTTTGAGAAGGCGTCGGTGCAAGACCTCAAGTGGTTTTGGGATCAATGGGTGACTACGGCAGAATATCCTACGGTTTCCGTCAAGGGTTTCAACACGGTTCAAGTCGAAGGTAAGCCTAGAGTTTTTGTGACTCTAAAGCAAGATGGAAACCGCATTTTCAAAATGAAAGTAAAGATCATTTTGAGGCGCCATTCTGAAGTTAAGGAACAAGTGGTTACGATGCAAGGAAATCAGGAAATGTTTCGGATTGACTCGCCATTTGAGCCAATTGAAACCAAAGTCGAAGTGTTTGGGCTTGCATTGGCGAACGTGAAATAGATTCTTGCAAATTGTATGGATTGGATGGGTTGTATGGGCGATGATCTTTTTTTGCTAGCAACCCTCCGGGTTGCGGCGTTGCTACAACGTTTGATCCCGGCGTCTTCGACCTCCGCCTGTTACGCTTAAACCCCTTCGGGGTTGGCTTGGGAGATGATTTGGGCAATGAACGGTTTCTGACGGAATTTTCGCAATTTCGCAAAAAGGCCCGCAAAAAAGAAGTAAATTCGCCTCAAAAGAGACTACTATAGATAAACGTATCGGAGAAAGTTATGAAACGAATCCTATTCTCAATGATCGCAACCATTGCCGTGGCAGGAAGCGCATATGCCGGAGGCGACCCAGTAGCGGCGCTCAAAGCAATTACCGACTACCGAACTTCTGAGCTAACGAAAGCAAGAACTGCGAGCACTCCAATAGATATGAAGGCATACAATGCCAAGGTCACGGAGGTCAACGCAAAGGTTCTGCAAATGGCAAAAGACGCCATTGCTGGCGTAAGTGCTGAAACGGTAGAGCCGAGCCAAGGTCTCGATTTTGCCCAGCTCTTTCAACTTGCCAAAATGCCGAAAGAAGCTTGCGAATCGGCTGAGCGGTTTTTATCTTCGAAGCCTGGAGCAATGAAATCGTATCAAGCTCAAAGTATCATGCTGACGAGTTGCAACGAACTTGGCGATGGCATGATGCTGATGGATTTGCTGCAAAATGTTGCGCCTCCTAGCGCGATGGCGGTTTACTCTTTGGCAACCTCAACTGCATATTATTATTGCGAGACGATCAAGACTTCGGTTGGTGTGGATGCCGCGGTAGCTGCAATCCGATTGGTCGAAGCAAATGTTCGGCTTTCTGCACCGGCAAATGATCAGGAAAAGGCACGTATGCGGGCCTCGATTTCCCTTTTGGCTGAGTCAAAGGCAGAGCTTTATGCAGATGCAAAACGCAAGGCAGAAGCCGTCAATGTGATTGATAATGCGCTTGCGGAATTGGGAGAAAAATCGCCGGAAGCACGAAGCTTGAATGGATTCAAAAAGCGGATGATGATGATTGATGCCGCCGCTCCTGCGCTTGCATTTGAAAAGAGCTATGGCACGTTTACCGGCCTTGAAGCTCTTAAAGGCAAAGTCGTTATTGTAGATTTCTTCGCGCACTGGTGCGGACCGTGCATCGCCTCCTTTGAAGATATGAAGAAGCTCTATGCCGATCTTCAGCCAAAAGGACTAGAAATCATCGGCTTCACAACCTATTACGGCTATTACAAAAGGGAAAACACTGAAAAACGAGACATGGCAAAGGACGTTGAGTTTGGAAAGATGGGCGAATTCATAAAAGAGTATTCGCTTCCTTGGCCGGTTGTCTACGGCGACAGATCGAACTTTGATGCGTATGGTGTGACCGGAATTCCTCATGTCGCCGTAATCGGTCGTGACGGCGTGGTGCACAAAATCAAAGTGGGTTATTCGGCTGCCAGTTTTGCAGAGTTTCGAAAAGAAATTGAAGCGCTGGTAGGCGGCTAAGTTTCTTGGAGTGCGCGGGCTTGACCGCGCTATTGACTTGCAACAGATAATTAAGTAGGGACATTGGCAGTAGTCTTTGTCCCTTTTTCGTAATCCTCTTTTGGATCGTCAAGTGAAGGCGCGGTCAAGCCCGCGCACTCCCAAACGCCCATAGTAGACTATAACGCAATGGCATCGGAACGGCGCGTTGTAGTTGTAGGCGGGGGGCTTGCTGGCCTAATGGCGACCATGAAACTGGCGGAAGCTGGCATAAGTGTCAAGCTAGTCAGTCTGGTTCCTGTAAAGCGGAGCCACAGCGTCTGCGCTCAGGGCGGAATTAACGGGGCCGTGAATCTAAGGGGCGAGGGCGATTCGCCGAACCTTCATTTTGAAGACACGATAACTGGCGGCGACTTTCTGAACCATCAACCTCCTGTCATGAGGATGTGCGAACGGGCTCCTGCAATTATCTACCTTTTGGACCGGTTGGGCGTTCCCTTCAACCGAACGAATGAAGGACTATTGAGCTTTCGCAGGTTCGGCGGAACGCTAAAGCATCGAACCGCCTACGCTGGAGCGACCACGGGACAGCAACTTCTGTACGCTTTGGATGAACAGGTTCGAAAATGGGAAGCTGCCGGAATGGTCGAAAAATTCGAAGGCTGGGAATTCTTGGGAATTGCCAAAGATCCTGATGGACGCTGCAGAGGAATTACAGCACAAAACCTTCGCGATATGACCATTCATGGGATCGCCGCAGACGCAGTAGTGATCTGCTCTGGAGGCAACGGCGTCGTATTTGGAAAATCAACCAATTCGATGATCAATGTTGGTTCGCCCGTAAGTCTTTGCTATCAGCAAGGCGCGGCGGG
>JANNJE010000556.1:0-2001 GCA_031405735.1 Armatimonadota bacterium
GTGCGTGCCTGCATGTCTTTCCAATCCTGGCTCGCCGAATCAAAGCCAACAGATTCTAGCCGTGTTGTTTCCTTACGCCAAGGGACGAACAGTGAGATCATCAAAATTATTGCAAGAATACTTATTGCAATCAAAATCATCTTAAACAATTTTGCGTTGAACCTCCCTGGTATGTGTTTTCAAAATCCACTTCAAGTCATCATGAGCTTAGTTCGACTAGCGATTCCCCACTTAGAAACATCGCATGAATACTTACAAAATGTGCTGAAAACATCTCGCGCAACTTTGCTGTGCTACAGTTTCCGCATGTAACCCACAGAATTTGCGGGGGTTGGCCAAGCTTCATTACCAAATCAGCAAAATCTGAGTCCTTTGAGACAATTACGACCGCTGCAAGTCCCTTTGCCTTTGTAAAGATCTCAAGGTCATCCGTTTCGTCAAGCTCCAAATCACGAAGGGCGGTACAGTTGACACTGAACGTATCCGACACCCAAGGGGCCAGTCCTGGAGGCAAGTTTGCATCTAGCCAGTAAATCAAGCCACCATTACCGGGTGGTCAAATCGCTTGGCAGCATAGAAAAGGCAAGCTCGAACATCATCGAGAACTAAGTCGGGAAATTCCAATAGAACTTGCTCTGGCGTGAGCCCGTTCGCAAGCAATTCGAGAACGTCAACAACTCGAATCCTCATTCCGCGAATGCAAGGGCGGCCACCGCACTTTCCAGGCTCTATGGTTATTCGTTTCAGAAGTTCTGCCATAGGTCTAGTTTACATCAGGTTCTGACCAAATTCTCATTTTGTGCCAAGTCTGCTTTTACCCTCCATCCCTCCCGATCTTCGATTTCCCTTCGGCGGGATCTTCGACAACCCCTTGCCTCCCAAGGTAGGAAGGGGCTAACTACCGTGTACCCCAATTTTCCTTGGAACATTAAATCCTCAACTTGTCCTTCGTCCTTGGAGTAACTACCAACAGCTTTTCCTCTTCTAGCAGCGTCAAACAATCTGGATTTAGTTGCGAAAGTTCGATCGACTTCAGATTCGTTATTAATTTAGGAGTCTTAGGATCGGCCCAATGCAACAATATGCCCATTTGGGTAACGCCCCGTCCCAATGCTTTTTCAACGAGCTTGACGATATCCTCGCATTCGGAAGAACCTGTGCCTCGCCGATTGATATCGTCTTGTGCCCGCAGTTGTGCAGCCCTTTCTCGCTCATTTCGCCAACGAGTAATTCGGCTATTGCTCCAGCCTCTTTTACGCAACTGTTTCTCCAGTTCTCCCTCTGGTTTTTCTTTCGTGCTTGATCGCTGAAATCTGCCTACATCCGTTCCACAGTCGCAGTGGTGAGTTGAAGCAAAGGGTTCCATGCCAAGCGGAAGAATGAGACCGTCATACCGCCACATAGGCCGTTTCAGTGCTTTGAATTCGGATGCTAAAATCCCGACGCTTTCTTCTCCTTTCACACACAACAGGACAAAGTGGCACATAGCTACAACCTATGAATCCCAAACTTCTCTGTCAACGCCAAAACTTCTTCTCTCACTCCCGAAAGCAGCGCCTCATCTTCCCCAGCCTTCAACGCCCTCGAAATCAGCGATGCAGTTTCCCCCATATCCCCCTCCTTCATCCCCCTCGTCGTAACCGCCGGAGTGCCCAGCCGAATCCCTGAAGTCGTAAACGGCTTTTCGGGGTCGTTGGGGATGGAGTTTTTGTTCGTCGTGATGTTCACTTCATCCAGCACAGCCTGAGCCAGTTTGCCCGTCACTCCAAACGGCCGAAGATCAACCAGCATCAGGTGCGAGTCCGTCCCGCCTGAAACAATGCGGAAGCCCTCTGACTGAAGGGCAGAAGCCAGGGCAGAAGCATTCAAGCGAACTTGTTTCGCATAGGAAGCAAACGAAGGCTGAAGCGCCTCTTGGAAGCAGACCGCCTTGGCGGCAATGATGTGCATGAGAGGGCCGCCCTGAATACCCGGAAAAACGCTCATGTTGATCAGCTTGGT
>JANNJE010000557.1:0-6820 GCA_031405735.1 Armatimonadota bacterium
GCGAAAGGCAATCTTCGATCCGTCTGGTGACCAGGCAGGATGACCTTCACTCCATCCAGGGCTGTTTGTGAGGTTTGTCGGGAAGGAGCCATCCTCGTTCATCACGTAGATATCAAAAATTCCTGATCCAGGATTGTCCCGGTCCGAAGCAAATGCAATTTTCGACCCGTCATTCGACCAGGTAGAACCGAAATCGTAAGCAGCGTTGTTCGTTAGATTCTGAACATCGAAGCCATATTGGTCCATGGAATAGACTTCCCAGTTCCCGTCCCACCCTGTTGTTGAATCCCTGTTGGTTGAGAATGCAATCCTTGTTCCGAACGGGTTCCACTGCGGCTCATACTCTGATGAGGTGTTGGTTGTGAGCCTCTGAACATTCGTACCGTCTGAGTTCATCGTGTAAATGTCGTTGCCGTTTGGAGTACCGCTAATGATCCCGCCCCGGTTGCTCACAAAGATGAGCTGGCCAACAGCTGGTGGGCCTGCAAATCCTGCAATGAGCCCTAGTCCGACGACGGCAGTTACCCCTGCACCAATCTTAAGTGAAGTGTTGAATTTTTTCATGATTCCATTTCCTCAAGGGTAGAGCCCTATATGCATCTTCCCATGCGCTCATTCTAAAGAAGGAAGTGTGATGATTCCGTGATGAATCTCATCACACTTTGTCGCATACAATACGCAAATGGAACACGAAACCCCGTTTTTCAAACCTGGGGGAACCATGGAGCCCAATGCGCCTAGCTACCTCATGCGAGATGCGGATGCCCAGTTGCTTAAAACATTACTTAGGGGCGAATACGTGTACCTGCTGGATTCGCGACAGAAGGGCAAGTCCTCGTTGGTTGCCAGAACCATTGTGAAGCTCAAAGAGCAAGGAATCTTGACGGTAAAACTCGACCTCCAGCGAATTGGCGCAAACGTCACGCCAGAGCAGTGGTACGCGGGGCTGATGGTTGGGATTGGGCAAGAGCTTGGGATAGCGGTCGAACTCATTGAGTATTGGGAATCTCGGCAATCGGTTGGTCCGCTTGCACGTTGGCTAGGCGCAATTTCGGATGTCGTCCTCGCAAAGACGGATGGGCGGATCGTTATCTTTATTGATGAGGTGGACTTCGTTCGCGCCCTTGATTTTTCGACAGACGAGTTCTTTGCCGGAATTCGAGATTGTTACAATAGAAGGTCAGAGCAAAACGGCTTTGAACGCCTAACTTTTTGCCTGGTCGGAGTTGCAACTCCGGGGCAGTTAATCCGAAACCCCGAAATAACGCCTTTCAACATAGGCACGAAAATCGAGCTTACAGATTTCACACTCGACGAAACAAAGGGGTATTACCAGGCACTAGGTCCAAACGGAGAAGCTCTCTTGAAGCGTGTTCACCATTGGGTGAACGGTCATCCTTATCTCACTCAGCTACTTTGCAGCCATATTGCAGAGAAGCCTGCAATTGCTTCGCCTCACGACGTAGACCGTTTGGTCAGGGAACTCTTCTTTACCCCAGAAGCGAGGCATACTGAGCCCAATTTTGCCGCCGTCGAGCAGCGTATCTTAGACCCAGATGTCCCTGGACTGTCACCTGATGAGAGAAAAACTCAAGTGCTCGAACTCTATGGCCGATTGCTGAGAGGCAAGGGTGTGGAAGCGTCGGAAGAAAATCCGGTTGTAGCGTCTTTGCAGCTTGCAGGAGTCGGACACCAAGTGCACGGGAGCCTGCATGTTCGGAACCTCGTTTACAAGACTGTTTTCGATGAGGGCTGGCGAAGACAGAGTCTGCCGAATGCGGAATTGCGGAGGCAACGAGGTGCGGCTAAGATCGCAATTCTGAGAACCGCCACCGTTGCAGGAATTGTTGTGCTCGTGGTTTCCTCACTTGCGTTTGGAATGTGGCGACTCTCTAGCGAACGCGAAAAGGCGCTTATTGCGCTAAAGAAAAGCACTAGTGATCTGAGTCAGGTATCTGACAGTCGGAAGCTGGCATTAAATGAGTTGCAGACGAGAAATCAAGAGCTGAAACAGACTTCCAACGAGCGACAAATTGCGCTATCAAACTTGGAAAAGAGCAATGAGGTACTCAAAAAAACTGCGAGCGAACGACAATTGGCACTCGCTAACCTGCAAATTCGAAGCAAGCAACTCATCCTAGCCTCTACCGAGCGCGAGTTAGCAAGAGTTGATGCTCGAACTCGTAAAGAGGAGCTTTCAAAACAAAGCTACGCCGAACAAATGGCACACATAAATAGCGCAATCTCCTCTAGCCAATGGATGAAGATTTCGGCAGCAATTGAAAAGACTCGTACCAATCCAAACCGAGGATGGGAATGGGGCACTTTGGCATTGGCAACCCATCAGAACGAAAGGCATGAGCAGCTTGCAAAGTGGAGCGTATTGGAACCTCAAGCATCTGGGACTGTTTATGTCTCAACGCCAAGCAGCCTTCTTGATATCAGCAGAAACGCAAGTAAAGTAGTTCGCGAGTTCCCAAACAGATCGTCAATTATTCCACGATTTGTGCGAGGACGCTTTCGAGTTCAAACGATCGAGTCAACCAGAGGTGATGCGATTTGCGATGAAGTGACTGGGCAAATGCTGGTGCGAAACAAAACCTATTCCCAGATTCGAGATATTGACACAGAACGTCGACTTTACCTTTTGTCAAGAGACGAGACCTTGGAAACCGTTGAACTAAGAACTATTGATGGCGACAAGCTTCTTTATGCCTATAAGGGCCCGAACCACGCTCACGGAGCACGTTTTCTACCAGATGGAACAATTCTGAGCATTCATCAGACCGATACGGACAAGGTTGGAGTATTGCATCACTGGGACATTTCAGGCAAGACCCTAGATACCGCACTATCAGAACAGCAATATGCCCACGATATCATCCTAAGCTCAGATGGAACAATGTACATTGCTTGGGGCTTCGATGAAAAGGCAGAAGTTCGAACCGTAAAGGGGCACGAAAGAGTTTCTTCAATCGTTGGCAATACGAGTCCAATCGTAGATATTGCAATTTCAAACGACAATTCAATGATTCTAATTGGATGTGCTGACGGAATCGTACGTGTATTTGATCTGAAATCCGGTAAGTTGTTAAGAACCCTTATCGGTCACAAGTATCCAATCTATTCAGTTGCGATAAAGGGTGATGGGAGTGGCTATTTCAGCATTGATACGGAAGGCTACCTTCGTGTATGGGATTCTAAGTCGAGGCCCCCACTAGAGACCTTTACTGATCACGTTAGCACGATCAAGGACGCCTGTATTCTCTCTGATATCCAAAGGCTGCTATCAGTCACATATGACGGTAAAGTCGTAAGCAGAGACCTAAAGTCTCAGCGCATTATTCGTAAAGAGAGCGCATCCACCAAGGATGTAACAGTTGTTGCTCCGCTCGACTATCAGGCACATGCCGTCTATGTTGGACGTTCTGACGGAGTAGTTGAGGGGCTACTAGGCTCTGATTTGAGCTCACACCAATCCTCAAAAATATTTGACTCTCCAGTTAATGTGTTGAGAGTTGTAGCGGGCGGACGTCGCGTCTTTGTAGGTTCGACAGAAAGGAAATTTGCGATTCTGGATGCGTCCACTCTGAGAGTAGTGGCACGGATTGAGCCTCGCATCACCCGCAAATCCATTGACTCAACTGGAGTTGAGATAAAGGACACATTTGCGTTCGATCGAGAAAAACCACAGTTCTCAATGTTTCTTGGAGGCGTTGGTGAAATACAAGTTTATTCTTCGCTTGATGGAAGTTTGATAAAGAAATGGAACCCTGGAAGAACAGTTTTTCAAATGGTATTTATTGCGAATGGCAGGCAGATGGTAGCTTCGCTTGCGGCAGAGTTCTATGTGAGAGATGGCAAGACAATTGTGTATGATCCGAAGGATGGATCGGTTAGGGCAGAACTTGCGTCCAATGGCAGGGCTTTCACTTGGTTCGAGTACTCGCCAAAATCAAATGTTTTAGCTTCGCGTGTTGGCAGTGAGAACATAGGTTTCCTTTGGGACGCAAATACATTTCAAAAAATCGCAGAGCTTTCGCCTGAACAGGCCTTTTCACAGTTTTCGTTTTCGCCGGATGGATTGCGAGTTATTTCTAACTCTTGGACAAGCATCCGGCAATGGAACAGCCGCACAGGCGGCGAGTTCTTCCGGATCACGGGGTCAAGAACTGGAATGACTAAAGATGGCTGGCCGATGCAACCAAGATTTTCGACCGACGGGCGGGACATAGTACTTCCATCTCCAGACGGTTGGGTGAAAGTTTGGCACTCACTCCCCTGGAAAGATCAGCCCAAAGCAGCGCGCAAATAGGTTTCGTATGCCGGAACACGAAACTCAACCTTGGAATCGCAGGAAACCGCCAGCACACCCGCCGCAATGAGGCAGTAGCGGCTCGTTGGATGCTCAAGCGGCCGCCCGGATAGTGCGTTTCGGACTTCTTCAAGAATTTGGGGATCGAAGCTGACTGATTCGAGTATTCGATGCAGATGGTCTCCGAAGGGCCCGTCTTCTAGAGAAGAAGTGGTTTCCAGTTCACCCGCGGTGATTCCCTGACTTAGGTTGGTGAGCGCTCTTCGTGCTAAAAACGGTTGGCCGTTCGTGATTCTGAAGACCGTCTCAACCTCATCGGTTTTTGTGATTCCGTAGAATCCCGCAAGCTCCGAAACTTCATTTTGTGAGAAATCCCTCAGCGGGAGCTTCACGCCTACGTTGAACGGCGACTGGTTCAAGTCCGTGATGAAAAGGTGAGCCTCCGTCGCATAGCTCAAAATCAGAGTTAGCTTCCCCCATGGCCCTTCTGGGTCGAGGGCGCGGCGGTTGTGCCAGCTTCGCAGCAGCCCAAAGAAGTTGTTAGCGTAGCTGCACCCAAACAGGGCATCTGCTTCGTCAATCCCCCAACAAACCCGGCCGCCCACTTGCGCCAGCAGATTGCCCAGAACCGCATCAAGGTTCATGTTCGGCCCTAGCCAAGTTTGCCATTCGTTCTGCAAGTTCAATTCGAGCCCTAATTGGGAGGCGAGGCTGTGGGCAAGGGTCTTATAGAACAGTTCTTCTTCGACGAGTTGTGATTCTCCGATAGTCTGAAAATCGTTGACCGCTACTCGAAAACCTTTCGATCTTCCATGAGCTAGTAGGCGGGCAAGCAACGAGCTTTTGCCGACCTGGCGCGGCCCTTGTATGAGCACAACGCTTTCCCCACGGTCGAGGCACTTTTCCGCCTTTCCATCTGTTGGCCGACGTACATAGAATTTCGAATCCACTGGCATTGCCCCGCCGGCAAGCTCTGGTACAAGGCTTCCCTCTGTTTCGCTTAGAGAGTCCGGAACCGAAGAATTTTTGCCTTCCAACGCCTCTTTCGCGGCTTCGGATGGAACCTCGCCCCATTCCTCGTCCAGCATCTTTTCCAAGTCTTCAAATTGCCGTAGGGCTTCGGCTTCCAGCCCCATCGCCTTGTAAGTTCGGATGAGTGTGATGTGAATGTCCTCTCTATGGGGTGCAAGGACTACAGACGACCTAGCGATCCGCACGGCCTCCTTCGCGGCTCCTGCAGCGGTTCTCAACTTGCAGAAACTCTCAACAACCTGGGCGTACCGCTCCTCACAATCGAGCCGAAATGCATAAACCCAATCGTCGTCAATTGAAGCGAGAAGTGATCCGAAGTAGAGGCCAAGTGCCTCCCTCATGCAGTCTTGGTCGCTCATTTGCAACGCTTCCTCGCTTACAAGCCAAAATCTCTCCAAATCTGTCGCAACACGTTCCAAGTTTAAAGAAACGTGACCTTTTCGTGTAACAATCACAGTGCCCAGTGGCAAGCCGTCTTCAAGGATTTTGCGAAGATCGGAAATAGCTCGTCGAAGGTTTTGCGCCTGCCTATCTCCGTCACTTTCCGGCCAAAACAATTCTTGCAAATCTTCGTTCGAAAATTCCTTCGGTTTGTTGAGCGACAGAAAAGCCAGGAGCGTGAGTGCCGTGCGCGAGGGAAACCGAACGATTTCGCCTGAAACGGAGCTGACCTCAAGCCGCCCCAAAAGCTTTATCAGCCAAATAGAACTAGGCGGTGGCCAAGCCGTATCCGGCGTAGTGTTCATTCCAATCCAAATCCTACCCTTTGCGATGTCATTTTCAAAGTACTCACAACCTAAACCCTCCCAATACGTCAACATACTCCTATGAACCGATTCCTGAATATCGTATTGCTTGTTGCCTTTTGTATGAGTCCGGCATTGGCTCAAGAAGTTGGCGGTTCAGCAATTGTTGGCGGAAAGCGATGGGCAATCGTGGTCGGAGCAGGCGATTACGAAGTTTTCAGCAAACTTAAGTACACCGTTTCTGGCGCGAAGGCATTCGCCTCGAAACTGATCGAAAGCTACGGGTTTTCGGACGATTCGGTTAAAGTTTTGGTGGATGATGCGGGACCAAAATTGACTCCAACTGCGGGACATATTCTCGGCGAACTCTCAGTCTTCTTGCAAGAGAAGAGGCTTGATAAATCCGACCTTTTCATCTTCTACTTCTCTGGGCATGGAGTGGGATTGAAATCAGGCGACTATTTGGTGCCTCTGGATGCGCGGCCTGCAACCGTAGAGCAACTTGGCGTACCTGTGAAAAAGGTGATCGAACAGTTTGCGGCGGCTGGACTGAAGAACGTGCTTTTCATCGCTGATGCTTGCCGATCCGGCTCTGAAAATCCTTTTGGGGCTGAGCTCAGAGCGGATAGCTGGCGGGGATGTGATACTTCACGGTTTGCAGAAAATGGCCCATCTCGTGCGTGAGCAAAATCGCCAGCACGGCCGCCATGTATTGCACTCCGTTGAG
>JANNJE010000558.1:0-4400 GCA_031405735.1 Armatimonadota bacterium
GCAACTCGCGTGGGAATGGTCGCAACAACGTCGGCACTGAACTACGTTTCACTTTTTCTACATATTTTTTTCAACTTTAGAAGGAAAGTGAAACGCAGATGTCGAATTGAACCTGAAATCCCCGGAGATTCGGGGTAAGGAGAAAAAGAAAGTGCCAGGATACATACCAGAAGATGAAGATGAACTTGTAATTTGGGGAAATGACCATTCCGCCGGAGTGAATACTCACGGAGCCACCGTAGGGCTAAGTCCAGCAGACATAACGGATGCCGCGAATGACGCGGCGATTATCGCTCATGGCCTCAACGGCCAATCGCTCTATGGTTCCAAGAGCCAAGAGGTCACAGCATACAAAGACATTTTGCTGTACTCGCCAATTGGCACAGCATTGCCAGGAACGCCGACGCCTCCCGTTGTTGGCGGACTTCCACTCGGCGCAAAACCGAGCGTCGTCCCCCGCCGAAGGCAAACGGCAGAGCGCTTGAAAGCGCATCCGAACTACACTGAGGCCATCGGCCAAGATTGCCGAATCATCGCTCCCGCGCCCGGCCCTGCTGAAACCCAGCCCGTTTTGCAGGTTGTGGCAGAAACGGACTTTGCCGTACGTGTCACTTTTGCTATGCATGGGCACGATCAGATCGAAATCCAATCGCAGGTCGGGCTTGAAACGACTTGGACGACGATAGCTTTCGACACCAACGCCCCGTACCTAGATGGCCGCGATCCCGTCACGCCCAACACTCCCGAGCAAAGACGGTATCGGGGCAGATTCAGAGACAACGACGTTCCATTTGGAACCTGGAGCGACACCGTGAGCGTCACCGCTCAGGCGTAGCGCAATGAAAAGGTAATGCAGGTTATGATCCGACTCTCGCCTATTCGCTTTGCCGCGAGGGGCGAGGGATCAAATCAAACTGGCGAAGTGATAAACAAATGACTTCCTCAAATTCTAGAAACCGCCTCCCAGTGATTATTGCTATCTTGGTCTTTATCGCGATCATCGTTATCCTCGTGATTTGGAAATTTAGTAATCCTGCGCCCACACCTGATCCTACTTTTCCAGAAAGAAGGAGCCCAAATTATTGGGCCATGCTTATTGAGGGCCGGCCAGATGACCTCCCAGATTCAATGAAGGAGACTTATAGAAAGCTCCTTGATAGCCGCTCGCGGATAATCGGGAAACAAGGTGTAACTGGTGCGAACCTCAGTCAATCGGACTTTAAAATTATGGCAGTGATTGACCATGGCCAGACTTGGAATCCCGGCTCGACGGTGACAATTGCATTCTTGCCAGTTAAAGATGAAATTGAGAATCCCGGACCCGACAGTGATCAGATTATCGAAAAATTAAGATGCGAGATAGAGAAGCTGGCAACAGAATGGGTAGATTCTCCTCCCCATAAGGCCAATCTTAAGCTCAGTTTTAGAAATGCCAACGGCAAGTTCCGAGAGTGGAAAGAAGGTGAAGCAACTCACTCAGCGCAGATTCGAATCAAAATCAACACGCCTGGGGACATTTCTTCCCTGATTGGTAAGGTGGCCGAGAGCCTAGCGATTGTGGGCAAACCTTCAATGTGGCTAGAATCAGTTCAGACGGACTTGTCAGATGCAGATTGGAAGCGCCTGGTGCAGCACGAGTTCGGACATGCACTTGGCTTGTGGCATGATCACCAGGACCCGAAAGGGGAGTTCAAATCCGCTGTAATCGCGGATACGCCAGAGGATTATATCGAAACCAAAGTTGACAAATCATTTTGTCCCGATAAATTTGGTACAAGCCCTGGCGCTTATCTCTGGTTCTACAAGAGCCCCAACTACAAACCCAGATCATGGGTCGATCAGCAAGTCTTACAACTGCCAAATTCTCTAAAATGCCTCCAAGTTAGCTTTGACACGAAATCTATCATGCGCTACTACCTTCCCAAATTTCTGTTCTTGCCTGCCGAACAGGGAAAGTTTGGTTCGGCGAAGAATTTTTCAATTTCAGATTTAGACAAAGAAGCGATTCGGCTCTATTACCCTTTTGAAAAGGAGAAAGTGAAAAGGATATCCGCACTTCAAAATTCATTCGACATGACAATTTCATACAAGTGATAATTGTCTCAATTCTAGGAGGAAATAACATGAAAATACAAAAAATCGTAATCGTCTCATTTGCTATCTTAAGCACAGCTATAGCAAATGGGCAATCTAAAGTCACAATTAAATATGACTGGCAAAACAAAAAGTATACGGTGAACACCGATGGAACGGACGGACCTGGACTCATTCGTACCAAAGAGGCTAGGCATAAAGCAAAACGTTGGCGACGACGTCTCAGTACGGATCACGAACATTAACACGAGCACGTACGGTGCGAAGTTCAAAATCGAGCTAAGGCCCGCTGAAGGAAGAGCGCTGACTGATGCAATCACAGCCCTTCTTTCCAGCGGTTTTAAGCCTTCGGGCAATAGTGGAAGGGTTGAAGAGGATAATTCAGAACTTTGGGATAAATATGATGAAGCATGGTCAATCTCAATTGATACCGAGCATGCTTGGAAGGAGGTTGATGTCATTTTAGAAGCATTCAACAAAAGCTATGCAAAAAATGCTGTAACGAACCTAAAGTCGTTGGTTGTAAAGTCAGTTCGTAGCTCAACAAAAGAGAACATTGAACTAACACCTGAATCAATCAAAGCATTTCGGGCAAAACGTATAGCCTTAATAGTAGATGCTCGCACAAAACTTGAAGCCTGGTATATCGCGGCGATTGGCGCAGAGGAAGCAGACCTAGACAGGATTAGGAAGAGGAACGTGAAGGAAACAGACAATCTTGATAAGCATGCCGCTGCCCTAAAACTCCTGATCGCAGCTTTGAATTTCGCTATGGACGACGAAAATTTTGTTATTGAATCTGATGCCGCCACCCTTACGGACAATGATGATATTCTAATTTCTACTGAAATCGCTCCGAAAAAGGAGAATGAGGCAGCAGAAAAACCAGAGAACTTTTCAGATTTCTTTTTTGCAAAGAGAAAACTAAAGGACTACAGTGTAGGAATTGCATACGATGAACTCGTTGATGGAAACTACATACTTCGCGGTTCCACCATTGCAGCAGGTGCAACAGACGCACATCGGCTGGGTCTTTTCGCACTCCATCACATTCCCCTTGGCGACGAAGGCGGAACGTTTGTTCCTGCAATTTCGCTAGGTGCAGGAATTAAGACCGACGAGGAACTTCGGACCTACATTGGACTTAGTTGGTACTTTGGGAAAGATCAACGAGCTGTTTTTACGGTCGGATTTGCATTTGGAAAGGCCCTTCGGCTGGATGGCTACGAGGTCGGTAATAACTTGCCCACTGGCGAAACCACGATTCCGACTAAGCGTGTTACGGAGAAAAAGCTCTTTATTGGGTTTTCTATTAGACAATAAAAAAATGTCGTCTAAACCTTGGGCGGGTGGCCCGGCCAGGCGGATGTTGGAGCCGTTTGACCGTGAACCGGTTTAGGAAGGCTCACTGTTTCTTGCGTTGAGAAAAGGACTGAGGATGGGTGGCGCATATCTCACATTTGAAACGAAACTCTTTTCAGGTGCCCGTGTGCTGTTCCCATCTCAGAAGTCGTCGGCATCCACCCGTTGTCCCTCCTTCAAAGGAGGGATATCCCGCCCGAGCAAAGACGGTATCGGGGTAGATTCAGGGACAACGACGTTCCATTTGGAACATGGAGCGACACCGTGAGCGTCACGGCTCAGGCGTAGGAGGAGAATAATATGAACCCGAAATGCGGATTCTGTCAAGGCACGAGCTTCAAGCTTGTGGCCCCAACTATGGGAATTCAAGGTGCAACCTTCAAAATGCAATTTGTTGTTTGTGCCAAGTGCAATGCTGCAATAACTGTGTTGAGCTACTATGACCCTGGAGTGGTTGCCAAACACACGGAAGACAAAGTCGATGTGGCCCTGAGCCAATTGAGCAGTCTCAATTCAGAGCTTCATGCAATCAATGCAAATATCGGTGCAGTTATGAGTGCGATCAGGCAGCTGAAATAGCAATCTACAAGCACCAAGAACGAATATGAAACTAAGCAAGTTTGCAATAAGAAACTTCAAGGCCATCGAGTCAGCAGAATTCGAATGGGATTCGATGGCCGTACTGATTGGAGAGAACAACGTCGGAAAATCGACAGTTTTACAGGCCTTAGAGATCTTTCTTAGTGGCGAAGCAATTAGGGACGAGTATCTTTTCAAAGACAAGCAGAAGAACCTTGAGAATTGCATAGAACTAATAGGACACTTCACCGATTTGTCAGATGGTGAAGCCGTTTCGACAGCCGTTCAAAGTCGTATGCACGGCACTCAGTGGATAATCAAAAAGAAATTCTGGTTTGATGAAGGTGAAGCGAGGTGGAAGGAAA
>JANNJE010000559.1:0-2405 GCA_031405735.1 Armatimonadota bacterium
GTATTTGGGATTCCTAGCAGCAAATTCAAAATACGCTTCGTCCAGCACTACAACTACAGATTCAGATACTTCGCGAAGAAAGGAAATCAGTTCGTGTTCTGAAAAGAAAGTCCCTGTCGGGTTATTGGGATTCGAAAGGAAGATGATCTTGGTTTCGGCCGAAATTTGCTTTGAAATGGTTTTCAAATCAATCTTTCGATTCTCATCCAGCGCGACCTTCCTAACTCGGCAATTTCGGTTTTGCGCAGCATCGGCGTAACAAACAAATGTTGGGTCGGCGACCAGAATCTCGTGACTTGGAGAACCCAGGAAACATTCTGCAATTAATCGGATACATTCATCGCTGCCATTGCCGACCAAGACTTGATCTGAGGCAACCTCAATTTGGCTTGCAATTGCTTCTCGCAAGTCGGTGCTGGGACCCTGAGAATAC
Source organism: Armatimonadota bacterium (assembly GCA_031405735.1). Taxonomy (GTDB): domain Bacteria; phylum Armatimonadota; class Fimbriimonadia; order Fimbriimonadales; family Fimbriimonadaceae; genus JANNJE01. Next base: position 434 of record JANNJE010000559.1, read on the forward strand.
CGATTGACTCTGTTTGCGGCTGAATTGAGTGCCTCAATTGCCTTTGGCGAGGGTCCCCAAGGATTTTCGTTTGCTGCCAAATTGATGAACTTTTCGTGCCCAAACTCAGCCATCAATTGACGAATCGGTTTGCCCGTGTCGTAGGCTTTTAAGTTCTGAATATGGGGTCGAATAGTGAGTGCCATTTTCCTTGCTCAACTGGTTGCATCTCTATTATTTCACAATTTTCAAGAGAAAGTGAAACTTCTATCTCCTCTGGCTCATATCTGAACCAATCCCAGCATTAGAATTGCACCGTTATGTACGGCATGCATCGTCATTGCGGGCAATAACGAACCTCGTTGAAGAGTCAGACAAGCTGCCACCATGCCCATAGACGCCAAAATCGGCCAAACAGGAATACCTGTCGGATGAATCATCGCAAACAGAGCTCCGCACAATACGACTGCCCATGTCGGTTTGCGAAACAGGGATTGAAGAGCTGGAAGCAAGTTTCCGCGGAAAACTAACTCTTCAAAAATCGGCGCACCGACTGAAGCTGCCACAATGAGCATTATTAAGCCCAACGACCCCGTTGACGAAGTAAATTCAGCTTGGATAGGGTGCTCAGCTTCGGGCAGAAATTTTTGAAGAAAGAAAACAGGGATGAACAAAATAGCGTAAATCGGTGCGGCGGCAATAGCTCCGCCAATTCCCCATAGGATGTCTTGAAGTGGGTTCGATGAGCGAAACCCAGCGATTTTGAGGCTAGAAGGCCTGCCGTTTAGCGGCAGGGAAACAAAAAATGCCGCCGCCGCAATGGCAAGTCCAAATGTGATGACAGAGGAAATTTGATCCGGCAAACTAAATGCTTTGACTAGCAGCGTCGCGATCACTTCAGCACCGATGAGCGAGAGAAGCAAGCATGCCGTTCTCCCAGCGTACGCATCTCCACCATTCGCGTCTTGGACTGGCACGGGGTGGCCAACAGGTTGCCATTTGCCAGAATTTCGGAAAGCAAAGTAAACAATCCACAGAATTGGGCCAAGGCATAGTGCACTACCAAATCCGAGCATCAAGATTGGAAAGAGTCTGATCTTTGATTGGTCGAAGAGTTTCGGGGCTGGAATAGCATCTCCAAATCTCTTGTTGGCCTCTCGCTTTGCCAGTAAATCAAAGAACGTTTCACCAACAAGAAGCTCATTGATGTCATCTATTTGAACCAGCGTAAGTTTGCGCTGTGCTCCATAGATAGCAGAAATGAGCTGCGATCTTCGAGCTTCGCGTTTTGAAAGAATGTCTAATTGCTCGTCTGTCGGATGAACGCCCCGTTCTGAATTGACAACAACAAGAATCGAAACCAAACTTTGGTCTTCTTTGGATTCCGCTTCGATTTCGTTCGCAAGTTCTTTTAGCTTGGATTTTAGCGAGTCGGCATCCTTTTTCGCTCCAAGTACACCACTGGTTTCGTGTGAAAAATAGATTTGCTTCAGATCGCCGTCAAAGCTTCGCAGCAATTGAAACGGCGCAGACGCTCTACCAAAATATGACCATAACCCAAGACTAATCAATCCGAAAAACACAAGACAAAGAGCGATCCAGCCCCAGTAAGAACGCCGCTCTACAATTGGCGGCGGTTCAGGCTCTAAAATTGGCGGTTCTTCTGGAAATTCGTCGCTCATTGCACTCCGAGGCTTCGGTCGTTAAACCCTATTGTATACGTGCTTTGCTTGGTGATGAGTGCAATCGCCATCCAAATCGCTTCGCCCGTGTATTCGCCTAGCATGATTCCAATGGCTATGAATTTGAGCCGTTCGTATCCGCCCATTCCAGAATAACGATGCACAAATGCCTTAATTCCGAGGGCAATCAACAGACCGAACCAGTAGTAATCAATGCCGTAAGTGATTCCAAGCATGTAGCCGACCGGATGCAATGGAAAACCGAATTTGTATGATATCAACCGCATCAATTCCAGCGAGGATGAACGGTT
>JANNJE010000560.1:0-5190 GCA_031405735.1 Armatimonadota bacterium
TCAGCGAAAATCTCGCAAAAGCCGAACCATTGGTAAAACAAAGGCTGCCCGATTCGAAGAGTTTGAACTCTTCCGGTTGGAACTATGCTTTCGATCTTTGTAAACAGCCCATAGCGAAGCTTCAATCCTTTTGAGTGGCGAACCATTCGAAATCCATAGAATCGGGAAAACGAGTAGGCGACAGAGAATATCCAGCCCAATAGGATCAGTCCGAAAAAGCCTGCGGTAGCCATCATCGCTGCTTGAACTGGGGAGAGCCTTTCCAGCCAATTCGCAATAGGCTTAATGATATCACTGCCAAATTCGCCCAACTGAAAAGCGCCGATCAAACCCGCAACGATGTACATCAGGCGATTGTTCAGTGCCCCAGCAATCAGCAGCCTTCTCGTGGTGAGCTCGTACAATACAGGCTCAAACTGCTGTGCAATCGGAGCGATTTCAGTCCTTCGTTGCATCAAAACGGTTTGCAGCAGCTCGGCGTCTTCCAAGGAAACGGCGGAAAGTTCAGCCTCGACTCCTGCCCCTGCCGCTGTTTCCACCATGACGGAGGATGCATTGACTAGCCGGTGCAGCATGTTGCGACGAAGATTTACATTTTGAATTCGGGCAAGTGGAATGACTCGCGTCTTCTTCCATATCCACCCGGTATTTACAATGAGCGAATCGTCACGTATCACGTAATTTGTAAAGAAGAACCCTATAGTGGGCCCGACAAGCCCAATCAAACCAAGTACTGCACCCATAAACAGCACGAAAAAGTACGGCTCCTTGTTACCGCGTGAGCCTGCAAATACGGCTAAGACCAAGGGCCAAAGGGCTTGCTTTACATACGCGACGCCGCCAAGCAAAATGCTCGCGTAATGCAACCTGCGCGGAGTGTCAAACATGCTCGGCTTGAGACTCCAAAATCATGTCCCGGAGGTCTTCGGCTTCTGCATTCGTAAGGCCGGGGATCACGCCAACCGTGCCGTGTGCTCCTGCTGTGAAAACACCAACCTGAACTAGTCCAAATCTTCGGTCAAGCGGGCCAGAGTTTATATCCAGGTGTTGTATCCGGTCTCTGGCAACGTGGCGTCGAGTCCGCCATAAAACTCCCCAGCTAAGCACAACATCGTGCTCTCGGACTTCGTAAGTCCAATTCTTCCATTGCGCTTTGATTCTTGCCATCGTGTAGATCACGATTCCGATCCAAATGATGAGCATGAACCCTATACCCAAAGTTGACCAAATTGCCCGCTCTGGAAATCTTCGCATTGAGATAACAAGCGGAATTACCACCACCAGCATCATGGCTCCAATCGTCAACACGCTCATGAACGCTGAAAACAACCAGACCTTTCGGATCGCTGGATGAATTCCCTTTGGGCCGTTTGTAGTTCGCTTTACAGTCGGCGTAATTTTTTCCTGTTCGGGCGGTGGAAGCTGCTGATCCATAATTTCACAGTTTGAATTCAATTTGGAGTCCGAGAATTTCTCTATTTCTGATCAACGGCTGGGTTCGGCTACACGAACTGCGGTCGCCATTTCGAGAATCATGCGTTCTAGTGTGTCGCGTGTGTTTGCCGAATCAAGAATCCCCTTCAATCTCGAGTCGGTATCAGCCAATATCTGAAAACAATCTGCAAGCGACTCAAGATTTGTCATCCTTGCCATTTGGAACGAGGCACTCACGCTCCATTCGGGATCCGATGTGATCGGTCCATTGAGAGGCAGTATTTCTGTCACATTGCTTGGCAAATTGGGCAACCGTGCACACGCATTCAATATCAATCGGGCTTGCCAAACTCCGCGCAAATTTCGAGTGAACGTTGGCAAAATTCGTTGGAATGCGGCATTTTCGACCTTTCCAAACGATTCAAAGAGAATGGCAAGCTGTGTCAATGCTTCCTGAGGCTTTCTAGAAAGCGTTGCACGAACCAAGTTCGTAATCTTCCATTCTCTTGAAGGAACTACAAGGCTCCGAATGTCCGATTCCCTTATCGTCGTTTCGCTGCCCAAATACAGAATCAGTTTTTCGAGTTCTTCCATCGAGCGCGAAAGGCTCCCGCCAGCCATTTCCACGAGAAGTGAAAGTCCAGGTTCGGCGAGCTTCTTTCCCGCCGATTCGGCGGATTCCTTTAGAGCACGTTTTACAGCATTCGCCTCAAGAGCAAAACTGATGGATGTTCCCTTGACTTTGGCAACAAGCGATTCCCATTTTTTCAAAACGGTAGCGAATCGCTTTTGCTTGTCTTCGTCGCCTTGCTCTGCGTCTGCGACGAAGACAAGCAGTGCCGAAGCAGGCAATTCTTCTAAGCCTTTTTTGATTGCATCTTTGTAATCGTCGAAGTCGCTGATTCGGAGAACATTTCGAACGACAACTGTTCGCTTTTCCGAAAGGAACGGTGCCGTTAGAGCGGAACCTAGCCATTCGCCAAACGGGCGATCACCCGTTGTTGTTTCGAGGTCAAAGTCATCGTCGGCAGCTGTAAGAGCTATGAGTTCGCGCAAGGTGTCAGAACGCAGTACGTCTTCCCCACCGCCCAAAAGGACCACGCGAGATTGCAAAATGTTGGCTGGAAGGAAAGATTTGATATGTAGATTATGGCTTTCGAAGCTGAGTTCTCGCGTAAGCCTTCGCGCTTTTGGCAAGACTTGCAACGGCAATTTTCAATTTGCTCGTCACTTCTTCGCTTGGAGCCGTCGGCCCATACAAAAGCGGAACGAATTCGCCAGTTAGCATTGCCGCAGGGTCCTTGAGATCGCCTATGTGGTCGCTAACTCGAGCGAAGAACTCTTGAGGGCTATCTCCAGTAGGTTTTGCTATGTCTGAGGCAAGTTCTAGCGCACCAACAAACTGACCATAAGAGTCTGTTAATTGTCTGAGAATGAGAGTTTCACTTGCAACTGGCACTTTCCATGACCGAATAAGCAGAGCCACGCCAGAGAGTATCAGCAGCGCCAAAAGCGATCGAATTCCCCAATAAAACAACTCAGTTTCCATGAAAGGAACCTTGTCACGCGCGGAGCCGCGCTCTCCACCCGGGACTTGTTCGGCTCCCTCGGTCGCATCAAATGCGAGCCAACCGGCACCATCAAAGTAAATTTCCGCCCAGGCATGGAAATCAGCCTCTCGGACGATGTAGTAGCCTTCCGTGTCCTGTTCAAGCGAAACTGGAAAATATCCGACAACGTACCTTGCTGGCATTCCTGCGGCGCGCGTCATGTGAACAACTGAACTTGCGAAGAGGTCGCAATAGCCCTCCCTCGTTTCGCCAAAGAGAAAGTCCTCGACAGGATCAACACCTTCCGGAGCGGCTTCTGCATTTAGGTTGTATTTTGATTGTCGTTCAATGGCTGCCTTGATTGCCTCGGCTTTTTCAATGTCTGTTTCTAGATTTGCCGTAATTTCCCTTGCCCAGGCAACCACTTTTGGGGAAACTGAATTAGTCGCCAAGTACAGGTTCATGCCATTTCCCCTCTTTGGTGATGTTTTCGGTTGATAGGAGTTTTTGAGCCTCCAGAAGGTGCCAGCGTACGCTTTGCCTCTTTCTGGAACAACGGACAAATCGTATCCGTCTTGGCCGTTTCTGCGAGTTAGCCCAGAATCTTTCATTCCACTAAAAATCACAGGTGCCGGGAACTTGCCCATCGGCCTGCCTGCAAACTTAATCTGGAACGCAATGTTTTGAAAGTTCTGATCTAATTCATCCTGAAAGACAAACGGAAACGCGGTGTTCCTTCGAATTTCTTCTGTTTCTTGGCGTCCGTTCGCAATCGGAATTCGACGCCAAACACCCTTGGAGTATTCGTTGAAAGGCGAGATTCGCAAATACCTGGCTTCGGGAAGTTTTACTCGGAAGACTTCGCGTTCGGTCACGTTGCCGCGAGGGCCCTGTCCAACAGGAGACGATTCGCCGTGCGAAACAGCCGATGAGAACGGCCGAGGAACTTGAGGAGGCAGTTGTGGCGGTCTAATAGTGACTGCACCCGAAACTTGCTTCATAGAAAACTGAAGTATGGGCGCACCAATAAGGCTAAGTACGATAACGATCGCAGCCGAAGCAAGTCCCCATTCAGGTCCGGCCATCCACCTCCAGGGTCCCGCACGGAGCGACGCAACATGAGGAAATCCAGACCGCACGGCTCGATCGAGCATTACCCTTCGGTGGCATCGGGCATAAAGCAGCGCGATAGAGAGCATGAAAACAAAAAACGTAATAGTTGCTCCGTTAAATGTGTTGAACGCCCCAACCAAGCCAAACAAAGCGATGCATGGAATGCTCTGGAACAAGAGAATTTGATCTCGCCAAGCAACGAAGCTACCAAGCATCAGCATCCAGCATAGCGTTCCAGCGGAACCAGTAAGCTCGCGCGGGAAACCGCCGCTTGGCAAACCGCTGTTCACCCGACTAGAAAGAAAGGTAGCCGTCAGAGCAAGGCCAATATATAGAAAAATAGAAAGTGTGCCAAGCCATTTGACATGTTCAAGCATTCGGGAAATCGCATAAGCAATAAAGGTTCCAGTCGCAATTCCTCCGACAAACATAAACCCGAGCGGTGGATTTGATATTCCCATTCCAACCGAATAGGTCGCCATTGAAGCAGCGAGAAACGCCAAAAGAAAATCTATCCAGTTTCGTTCGATTGATTGAAAGGCTCTCATGCTTTCTTTCCAAGTCCATCAAGTGACATTTCTCGGACAAATGCGCCAGCCGACCTTAGGCGATCTTGATACTTGTGCGAACTCGCAGATTCGGTCGCTGATCTTTGATTTTGGGGGAGAAAAGCCAACGCATCGTAGACCATGCACACAACTGAATGTCCGCTTCGCCTTAGGTCAGTAATTGCCTGCGGCAAGTTTTCATCGGCAATGGAAAGGAGAAGGTGGACAGTCGCTCCCGGCATAATGTTTCGTTGCACCCGCGATACTTCTGATGCCATAGGCGAGCGAGAGTCCGCTTCAAGTTCAGCAAGAATTCGAAGGATATCCCGTTCTCGTTCTGCGGGAGTGCCCTTACCGACGCTCGACTCTTGGACTGGAAATTGAACTTGTACCCCTTGCCGCAAAATTCGAGCACAAATGTACACTTCCGTCAACCAGAACCTCGTTTATGACCCTGACTCCGGGAAGGTTGGAGGCGGACGGTGCTCGCGCGGCGGAAGCGCGGGCGCCCGCCTCTCCGGGGGACGGTCCTGGTAGAGCCGCTT
>JANNJE010000561.1:0-2251 GCA_031405735.1 Armatimonadota bacterium
CTGATTGTTGGATGCAAGCCCCCCTCGAATTCAAAAGGCTCAATTTCATTGAAAGAGCTTTCTCCGACTTCAAAATTGCCCGAGCAAGCGAATTTGGTTTTGGCAGGCACGAAAATTCCGGTAGATCTTGCGACTCGGCAAACTGGCCCAGAATTCGCGATTGAACTTTCGGCTTTTGGCGAGATTGTGGAGATCGAGCGTTATCGCTTGGAAGAAAACTCCTTTGCGCTCATTGAGGTGTTGGGGGAGAACTACGATCCTGCGATGCCAATTCTGCTATCTGAGATGATGTTGAATTCACCCTGGAAATGGAAGGGTCGGATTTCCGCCGCTGGGATTCGACATGGGGCCACTGCAGAGATATTTTTAAAGGATGATCCTAAGCCTCTGTTTGCTCCTAATTCAAAGGTGTGGAAAGTAACGGCAACGTTGACGATTGACGCTGGCGAGCAAACGACAGCCGAGCGAGTATTGACGTTTTCATTCGTTCCTGGAAAGGGATTGCTGTCGCGAGAATTTGGCCTAGCTTCCAGTCGGATTCCGATTGATTCGATTCCGCCCCAAAGCACAGAGTCTGCAAAATGAGTTCGATTCTATCCGCTCGATCATTGACAATTCCTGATGGATCTCAAGGGTCAAGCCGTACTCGCTTTTTCGATTGGTGGCTCTTTGTTTCAGCGGCAGTTCTTCTGCTGATTGGCATGATGTCGCTCTACAGTATTGACAAGGGGGGCAGCACGTCGTTTTTTCGAAGTCAAGCCATTAAGATAATCCTAGGTTTATTTCCAGCTGCCGTGATGCTTTTAGTACATCCGAAGTTGCTTCAACGGTTCAGCTCTGTCATATATGTACTTTCACTTTCATGCCTCATGCTGGTTTTCCTTGCTGGACGGAGCGCAAAGGGTGCGCAACGATGGATAGATTTCGGTCCGATTGAGTTTCAACCCAGTGAACTTGCTAAATTCTTCCTTGCGATCACGTTGGCCGCGTTTTTTGCAAACAGGATTGGCGAAGCCAAGTCATTCAAAACCTATTTGCTTTCACTCGCGCATTTGGGAATTCCGTTGTTGTTGGTTTTGAAGCAGCCACACCTTGGAGGAGCGCTTTCGCTGCTTTTAATTTGGCTGGGAGTTTCGTTGGTAGCCGGGACGCAGCCAAAATTCTTGGTTGGAACTGTCGTTGCAACGTTCGCTATTCTGGTCGCAGGTTACTACACTAATGTTTTGCCCGATTATCAACTCAAGCGCGTGAAGGAATTTGTAATGGGAACACAGAGCAACGACGCCGACTCGCGCTATCACCAGCAGCGGGCATTGATCAGCTTTGGGTCTGGTGGAATTTCGGGCCAAGGGTACTTAAAGGGCGAGCATAAGGGCACCGGATTCGTTCCCGAGCAGCAGACTGATTACATTTCAACCGTCGTCGGCGAAGAGGGAGGGCTGATTGGGTGCACGCTCCTTTTGGGTGCATTTGGATTTTTCCTATTTCGCGTTTGGCTGGTCATGTTTCAGGCTGTTGACCAATTTATGAAGCTTGCCTCGGCGGGCATTTTGTCGTATTTATCGTTCCATACAGTAGCCAATTTAGGTATGAATTTGGAGCTTTTGCCAGTTGTGGGCTTGTGGCTGCCGTTCATGAGCTTTGGCGGAACAGCATTGTGGCTATGTATGGCCTCTGTTGCCCTACTGCTCAACATTCGCGCGCGAGAGCCAAGCGGAATGTTCGAGGGTTAAGCGACATCGTAACGCGACTGGTACCATTCTGATCAATGCCATTCGACATCGAAACATTTCCAAACCCCGCACCTCAAAGGGACTACGTTATCACGCACATTTGTCCCGAATTCACAAGTGTTTGTCCAAAAACCGGACAGCCTGATTTTGCGACAATCGAGCTAGAGTACATTCCTAATCAGCTTTGTATTGAACTCAAATCGCTAAAATTCTATTTTGTCGGTTTTCGAAATGAAGGAATCTATTTTGAAGCGGTGATCAATCGGATTCTCGATGAATTGAGTGGGGCATGCAAACCTCGATGGATGAGAGTCTCTGGAGAATTCAATGTTCGTGGCGGGATTTTAAGTGTGATTGTGGCGGAAACGGGGAATCGGGGATAGGGGCAACTTTTTGGGGAGTGCGCGGGCTTGACCGCGCTTTTCCACTTCGTTTCGGAATTTGGAGTTCGCGTTTCGCCATTCGCGAATTACGAATACCGCGCTCTGATCCGAACGAAAAATAGCGCGGTCAAGCCC
>JANNJE010000562.1:0-1538 GCA_031405735.1 Armatimonadota bacterium
GCTGCCCTCTGTCAGCGTGCGACCCGCCGTCGGCGGGATCGAACCGCGCCGGGCGGAAGCCGAAGATTTTCCTGTGCTCCATGTAACCGCGGTCACCATGCGGGAAAACGCAATTTATCCGGCGACAATCGTTGGGCAGCCGCCGATGGAAGATGGCTGGATGGGCAAGGCGGTCGAGCGAATTTTCTTGCCGATGATTCGGCTCACCGTTCCCGAAATCGTGGATATGAATTTGCCGGTTGAATCTTGCTTCCATAACGTCGCATTTGTTTCGATTAAGAAGAAATTCCCCGGCCATGCCTACAAAACGATGAACGCAATCTGGGGGCTTGGCGGACTTGCTTTTACAAAATTCGTTTACATTTTTGATGAAGATTGCAATGTGCAAGACTTTGGCGAAGTGTTGTTTAGAATCGGTGCGAACTGCGATCCTGGAAGGGACACGCTCCACACCAAAGGACCGGTGGATCAGCTAGATCACGCATCGGTGGCAGAAGGGTTTGGCGGGAAATTGGGGTTCGATTGCACACACAAATGGCCTGGGGAAAATGGGTTCTCGCGGGATTATCCTAAGCTGATTACGATGGCTGATGATGTGAAGGCGCGGGTTGATGCGATGTGGGGGAGATTGGGGTTGTAATGGAACGTCAACATCAGTTAACTGGAATTTCAGGAGTACATTTCGTGGCATCCTGGCTTAGTCACTTGGGATTTCATGCTGTTCCTACGACACGAAACGCTAAAGGGCCCGACCTACTCGTTAGCACAATAGATGGCTCAAGATCAGCTGCAATTCAAGTCAAAACGACGAATTGGGCTGTGCGATGGCGTGGTAGAGGAATAGATCGAAAGCCACATCACTACGAATGGGATATTGGCTGGAGTTCAGCGAGAGAAAACCATCCAGGATTGCTGTATGCACTTGTCGATCTGAAGAATTGGGAAGATGGAACAAGGCCGGACGTCTTTCTCGTTCCGTCGCAAGTCATTTTCGCATACTTCGCTCACGGCGATCCTGAAACTTGGAAGCGTGCTCGATATCATATCGAGATTGAAAAGCTCGAAGCGTTTATGAACAAACCCGACGCACTACAGTACGCACTATCCGTCGGGTCGTAGTTCGCCCTAACGATTTCCTCATAACCCCCAGATACAATAGCTCCGTGCGCATTCTCATCGTAGAAGACGAACCCGATATCGCGGAAGGCATGGAAATCGCCCTTCGGCGCGAAGGCTATCGCCCTGAAATCGCCACAAACGGAACCGACGGCGAGGAAATGGCAATGATGCACAGCTATGGCGCGATTCTCCTAGATGTCATGCTCCCTGGCAAAAGCGGCACGGAAGTTTGCCGCAATCTAAGAAGGTGCGGAATCACGACTCCCATTCTTATGGTAACTGCAAGAGACCAAGTTGGAGACAAAGTAAGCGGACTTGACGTTGGGGCAGATGACTATCTGGTAAAGCCGTTCGCGATTGAGGAATTGCTTGCCAGAATTCGTGCCATCACAAGAAGAGAGGGCTCACGAAGAAGCGGC